>JALZLQ010000293.1 GCA_030858605.1 Chloroflexota bacterium | reverse complement strand
CCACCGATGGTGAGCTGGGCGCACTGGCGACCGCCCTGCAGGAACGCTTCGGGCCCATCGACGAGGTCCGCCAGGAGTCGTCAGTGGGTCCTGTCATCAGCCAGGAGGTCGTCACCGGCGCCATCCTGCTCATAGCGCTGGGGTCGATCGGCATCCTCCTGTGGATGACCTTCCGCTTCGGCGACGTCCGCATGGGTACGGTAGCCATCGTCGCCCTCATCCACGACGTCGTGGTGGTGCTGGGGATCTTCGCCATCCTGGGCACTCTCTTCGGCCTCCAGATCGATGCGCTGTTCGTGACCGCGATGCTGACCGTCATCGGATTCAGCGTGCACGACACGATCGTGGTGTTCGACCGCGTCCGGGAGAATCGCATCCGCCACGCGGGTGAGCCGTTCGCCGAGATCGTCAACCACTCTCTGCTCCAGACGCTGGGCCGCTCTGTCAACACCTCGCTGGTCGTATTGATCACGCTGGCGTCGTTGCTGCTCTTCGGCGGCGACGCTATCCGATCCTTCATCTTCGCCCTGCTCATCGGCATCGTTTCGGGGACGTACTCGTCGATCTTCAACGCCAGCGCCCTACTGGTCGACTGGCACGAGTGGTCCGAGCGCCGCCGCCAGCGGACCTTCGTGCAGTCGCGCGCGGGGGGATAAGTCCGAGTGGAGACGCGAGTGCGAGACTCGGGCATGTCCGAGCCATCGCCTCGCTATCGCTGGATCCTGCCGTCCGTCATCGACCCGTCGCCGGAACTCCTGAGCGGCGCTGATTCAAGGGGTATCTCCCGTCGCCTGCTGGACGTGCTGGCCGCCCGCGGTCACCTGGACGGCACGGCTTTGGCGGCACTCTTCGATGATCCGGTGGCGGCCCTGCACCCGCCGAACCTCCTGCCCGGAGCATCCGCCTTCAAGGAACGCATCGAGATCGCGCGGAGGCGAAACGAAGGCATCCTGGTCTTCGGGGACTTCGATGCGGACGGCCTCACGGGACTGGCCATCCTGGTGCGTTCCCTCCGGCAGCAAGGGCTGGACGTCGTGCCCCATGTCCCGCGGCGGTTGGAGGAGGGCCACGGTCTCTCGCTCGCGGCAGTGGAACGCGCCCGGGCTGAGGCTCGGTCCGTGATCGTCACCGTCGATTGCGGGATCTCCAGTGTCGCGGAGGTGCGCGCCGCTGTCGCGTCGGGGATCGATGTCCTCATCACGGACCATCACCGCATCCCCGATGTCCTGCCGCCGGCCGTGGTCATCGTCGACCCTCACCTTGCCGGCAGCCGCTATCCAAACACTCACCTCTCGGGCAGCGGCGTGGCTTTCAAACTCGCGCACCTGCTGGCGGGCGACGACCCGTCACTGGTCGATGCCGCGCTGGCCATGGCCGATCTGGCGGCCGTGGGTTCCATCGCCGACGTGGTGCCCTTGATCGGCGAGAACCGGGCCATCGTCCGCCTTGGTCTGGCGCGTCTCGCAGTCAGCCCGTCGGCCGGACTCGCGGCGCTGCTGCGACAGGCGGGCGTGGCGCCAGACCGGCTGGACCTGGACAGCATCGGATACGCCATCGCTCCCCGACTCAATGCCGTGGGGCGGATGGGGGATGCCGACGCGGCCGCGTCGTTGCTCCTGACGGACGACCCTGCTGAGGCGGAACGACTGGCCGCGACGCTCCAGTCTGCCAACCTCCAGCGGCGGGAGCTGACGGCCACCGTCCTCGCCGAGGCGCGCCTGCTTGCGGCCGCCGAGCCGCCCGACGCACCCCTCACGATGATCGTCGGTGAGTGGCCGGTGGGCATCATCGGTCTCGTGGCTGGACGACTGGCTGACGAGTCCGGCCGGCCCGCCGTGGTCGTCTCGAGCATGGGCGAGCCGTGGCGCGCTTCGGCGCGCAGCGCCGCCGGCTTCGATCTGGCGACAGCCTTCCAGGTCATTGGCGATGTCTTCGAGCGCTATGGCGGACACGCCGCTGCGGCGGGCTGCAGCCTGCCGGCCGATCGCTATCCGGAGTTCCGCCGGCGTCTGATGGACCTGGCCGCGGCGCTGCCCCGTGCCGATCCCCGCCCTAGCCTTCGCCTGGACATCGTCGCGCGCGCTGAAAGCGTGGATTACGTACTCTTGCGTGAGATGGCGCGGCTGGATGGAAGCGGCGATGCCCCACCGCTCGTCGGTATCAGCGGCCTTCAGGTGGCACGCGTGCGCCCGGCCAAGGGTGGACATCTCCAACTGACATTGCGCAAAGGACGAGAAGTGATAGATGGGATCTGCTTTGGCCGCGAGGAGGATCTGAGCGGGACTCTGCGCGAGGGGCAGGCGCTCGA
>JALZLQ010000281.1 GCA_030858605.1 Chloroflexota bacterium | reverse complement strand
CGGCACCCGTGGATGGCTCCACGCGCACGTATCTCCACGGCAACCCGTACGCTCCGGCCGCCGACTTCCGATTGACTCGCGCCTTGGTGGACGCCGCGGAGGCTCGTGGCGTGACGCCGTTCGTGGGCCAGGTCGCCACGGTGGACGTCTTCTACAACCCCGACACCGACTACGTCACCAAGTGGCGCAGCCGCGGCATCCTGGCCTTCGAGATGGAAGCCGCTGCGCTCTTCACGCTGGCCTCGCGGGCATCGGCGGCCGGCGATGACGTGCGGGCGGCCTGCATCCTGACCGTCTCCGATACGCTGGCCGAGGAAGAGACCAGCGAGCAGACCTACCTTTCGCTGGAGGATCTGGAGCGGGCCACCGACCGGATGATCGAGGTCGCCCTGGAGGCCGGCGCGAAGGTCTGATGGGCGTGCCCGGCCGGCCGATCCCGCACCGTATCCCGATCGGCGTCAACCTCACGGCCATCGGCGTCACCACGGCTTGGTGGGTGGAGACCGCTCGGTCGCTGGAGGAAGCGGGCTTCTCGTCGGTCTGGTGCTGGGACCACTTCGTCAGTCGCGGCCGGCTGACCGACCCGTGTCTGGAGTGCTGGATGACCCTGGCCGCCGCGGCGGCTGGGACGAGGCACATGCGCCTGGGTAGCTTCGTGACCAACGTGATGAACCGCCATCCGGCGGTGCTTGCGCGGATGGTCGCGTCCCTCGCGGACGCGTCCGGAGGTCGCGTGGAGCTGGGCATCGGTATCGGCGGCCACCCCGCAGAGCACGAGGCCTACGGCATCGACTTTCCGGAGCCGGCCCGGCGGGTGGAGCACCTGGAGGAGGCGGTCGAGGTGATCCGGCTCCTGTGGACGGGTGGGCCGGTGTCGTTCGAGGGCCGTCACTACCGGCTTCGGGACGCGCATGCCTACCCCGCGCCGGTGCCGCCGCCGCGCATCGTGATCGGGGGAGAGAAACCGGCTGGGGCGCGCCTGGCGGCGCGAATCGGCGACGCCTGGACCATGAATGCCACGGAGCTCGATCGACTGGAGCCCGTCTTCGGCGAGGCATTGGCCCGGGCCGGGCGGTCACGCTCGGAGGTGGAGATGGTCGTGGCACTGGATCTCAAGCGCGGCGTCGGTGCTGAGGAACAGCCACTCTTTCAGGACCTGGCGGGGGAGCTGGCGCGGTGGCAGGAACGCGGCGCCGACGAGTTGGTGCTCCATTGGGTCCGGCCCGGCGAAGTCCCGGCACTCCTGGCGGCCGCAGAGCGGGCCGGCCTGGACGATCGCTGATCGTCGCTGGGGCTCGGGGGCCGGCGGCGGTACGATTCAGGAACGATGTCCTGGCAGTTTCGAGCCACTCCCGACGACCCGAGCCTTGCGCCCGGTCCGCCCTTGCCCGTTGCTCCGCCGGAGCCGGAGGATCGCTGCATCCGATGCGGGCGTCCCACGCCGGCCGGCGTCTCGCTCTGCGAGGCGGATAATCCCGCTCGGATCAAAGCACCCAGCGCGACTCAGGTGCACGGCACGATCCTGGTCGGCGTCATCGCTGGCTTCCTGCTCTTCGGGCTGCTGGCTCGGTTTGCGGTGAGTGCCGGGGGCCCCTTCCAGGCAGATATCCAGGGTCGCGCCACGCGCGTCGACGGCGGTGCGGAGGTCGTGGTGCGTGTGATGAACGCGGGTGAGACGGCGGCCTCAGCGACGTGCCGCGTGACGCGCGATGGCGTCCCGCGCCAGGAGGATCTGACCTTTCGGACCGAGCGGTTGGCGGCTGGCGCCGCGGTCCAGGTCACGCGCACCCTTCCAGTCCCACTCGCCGGCGACCCGGCCTTCGATGTGACGCGCCTGACGGTGGCATGCACTTAGCGGTGAGCCGAACGGCCGCCTGAGCCTTGTAGCCGGTCGGTAACGGCGTCTACTCGGGCGGGGATCCCGCAACGGCCGGCCCGAGACCGCCACCCGTCGCGGGGCCGCGTCGCCGGATACCCACCGCGTTGACGAGTGCCCCGGCCAGGAGCAGGGCTACGCTCCCAAGCATCGCCGACCGATACGCGCCGGTCGATGCATCGCGCACGGCCGTGGCCTCTTCCTGGGAGAGCTCCGCCACGGGAGTGTTGAGTGGCGCAACGTCGCGGCGCACCTCTGCCGAGTCGAAGTCCAGGCGCGGGATGGCTGAGCTGACCGCGCCATAGAAGGTCGTCGTGATGGCGATGAACAGCAGAGCGGTCATGAGCGGCTGCCCCACGCGCGAGACGGCGTTGTTGAATGCCGACCCGATGCCCGCGTTCCTGGACGGGATCGAGTCCATCAGCGCCGTAGTCAGTGGCGCGACCACCAGGCTGATGCCCACGCCGAAGAGCAGGAGGCTGGGCAGGATGTCGACCAGAAAGTCCGTCGGGGGCATGAGCGTGGCGATGTCGCCCGGGCTTGCCTGCCAGGCCGTGCTGGTGGCCGGGATGCGCACCTGCCAGGCCAGGCCCATGGCCATCAGGATGGGACCGGCGACAAGGAATGGCCGCGGGCCGATGCGACCGGCCAGCGAACCGACCCGCGTCGACAGCAAGGTCAGCAGCAGACCAATGGGCACACCCAGGAGGCCGGCGGCAAGGGCGGTGTAGCCCAGCGTGCCCTGCAGGAATACGGCTTGGAACGTGAACGTCACGTAGAGCGCGCCGTAGATCAGGAAGGTCGACAGGTTGATGACCGTGAACTCGCGTGAGCGGAAGAGGTCGAGCGGGAT
>JALZLQ010000150.1 GCA_030858605.1 Chloroflexota bacterium | reverse complement strand
GACCAATGGTCCTGGCAATCGCTGCCGGGACTCCATCGCCCACACAAGCGGTCGACCCACTTCGATTTCCCCCGCCATCACCGACTACGCGAGCATCTCGAACGTCGGGCAGTCCGATACCTACGGTGAACTGCGTCTACGCAACACTGCGAATACGCCCGCGACCGTTATCGGTGTCTCCATCGTCCAAACGAATCCGAACCTTGAGCTGCTCGGCGTACTTGCTACGGATCCTCGGAAGTTGGACAGACTCATAGGTCACGAGGCGCGATCCTCACCGTACGGGCTGGAGGAGGTCCCCGCCGGGCGCATCATGAAGCGGTGACACCGCTCGCGGCCACCATCCTGCACGTCGATCTGGACGCGTTCTTCGCGGCTGTGGAGCAGCGGGACCGGCCGGAACTGCGCGGCAAGCCGGTCATCGTGGGCGGCGGCGACCGGAACGCTCGCGGAGTGGTCAGCGCCGCTTCATACGAGGCGCGGGTCTTCGGCGTTCGCTCGGCGATGCCGCTGCGCACTGCGGCGGCACTCTGCCCGCAGGCCGTCTTCGTGCCCGTGGACGGTGCCAAGTACGCCGCCGTCAGTCGCCAGGTCATGGCCATCCTGCGCGGCTTCAGCCCGCTGGTCGAACCGGTCTCCATCGATGAGGCCTTCCTGGACGTGGCCGGCACCGAAACGCTTCTGGGGTCCGCCGAGGCGGTCGCCCGCGACATCAAGGCGGCCATCCGTCGGGAGCTCGACCTCACTGCCTCGGTGGGCGTGGCCACCACCAAGCTGGTGGCCAAGGTCGCCTCGGACCTGCGCAAGCCCGACGGGCTGGTCATCGTGGCGCCTGGCACGGAGGCTGCCTTCCTGGCACCGCTGCCCATCGCACGTCTGTGGGGCGTGGGCGCGCGGACTAGAGCCGTGCTGAGCGAATACGGCGTCAAGACCATCGGCGATCTGGCCGCTCTGCCAGTCGACATCCTGGTCAGGCGCTTCGGCAATGGCGGACCGCAGTTGGCAGCTCGAGCGCTGGGCATCGACCCCTCCCCGGTCGGTGACGGCGTGGCGGCCAAGTCCGTCAGCCACGAGCACACCTTCGACGTCGACACGGCCGACTGGGAGGTCATCGACCGGACGCTGCTGGCGCTGTCGGAGGGCGTGGCGGGCCGGCTGCGGGCGGCTGGCCTGCGCGCGGGCACGGTCGCCGTTCGGCTGCGGGACAGCGAGTTCGTGACCATCTCGCGTCAGCGGACCCTGAAGAGCCCGACCGACTTGACCGATGCCATCTGGCGGACCGCTCTTGCCCTGGTGCGGCCGGAGGTGCGCGGCATGCGCGTGAGGCTGCTGGGCGTCGCTGCGTCCCACCTCACGGACCGGGAACAGCTCGCCCTGTTCGGAGAGGAGGACAGCCGGCGACGCCGCGCCGTGGAGGCATCGGATGCCATCAGGGATCGCTTCGGGACGCGGGCCATCACACGGGCACGGCTGCTGCGCAGCGGCATCGCGGCACCCTTCGAGCGGGACTACCAGACGGCACCCGACGCACCACGGATCGGCTCACGACCGGTGCAGCGTCGTGACACAGGAGCTGGCACACGGCCTGCCGATGATCCGCACGTCGACGATCAGACCCTTGACATCGAACATCCGTTCGACTAGGGTCAGCCGATACAGAACAGATGTTCTCTCGGGAGCCGCCGAAAGGAGCCGGAGATGGCCATGGTCCGAATCACCCCGACCGAGATCGCGGTCGGCTGCGATCCCTTCACGGGCCGCCCGCGCAGCGTGCGCATGGGCGCCGATCTGCAGCCCATCGTCCGCATAGAGCGCGTGCGCGAGGAATCAGCCGCCTACCCCGTCGCCGCCGGCCCGAGGACGCTCTTCGACATCAGGACGCCCGCCGCGCGTCTACGCCTCGCCTTCGAGCACCGCAGCCGTCGCTGGCTGGTGGAGGGTCTGGACACGGAGCCGGAGATGCTGGCCGCTGCCTGAAGCGCAGGTTGGACGTGCGACAATCGCGCTGATGTCACACGAGCCCGCGTCGTACGGCCAGCTCACCCTTGCCGAGTTCTCCGAACGCCTCGCCTCGGCTGATTCGGTGCCTGGAGGCGGCAGTGCCGCCGCCGTCGCGGCTGCCCTTGCCGCCAGTCTGGTGGTCATGGTCGCGCGCCTCTCAGGGGATCGGCCGCGCTATGAGACCTATGCCGCTACCCACGCACGTGGCTTGGCCGCCGGCGAACGCGCGCGCCAGCGCTTCATGGAGCTGGCCGACGAGGACGCCGCGGCCTACTCGGAGTTCGCGGCTGCGCTGAAGCTGCCCCGCGAATCGGATGAGGAGCAGTCTGAGCGTCGGGTTCGGGTCCAGGCGGCCGCGAGAGCTGCGTCGGAGATCCCGCTCCTCGTCGTTCGCGAGTGCCACAGGCTCATCCGGGAGATCGAGGCGCTGGCCGGCCGCAGCAATCTCAATGCCGCCAGCGACCTGGACGTCGCCGCGCTCCTGACCCAGGCGGCCGCGCGTGGGGCGCGCGCGAGCGTGCTCATCAACCTGCCATCGGTGGGCGATGAGCGGTACGCCGGCGCCACGACCGCCGAGCTGGGCGGTCACCTTCAGGAGATCGAGGCGACGGTCTCACGGGTCAATCAGCAGACACTTTCCGGCAGCCTGCGTTCGCCCGAGTCCGATTGACTCGAGGTCGGATCACTCCCGGTAGGGCCTGCTAGAGGCGCAACGTCGGGATGGCCAGTACGGCGGCGATCAGAAGCGCGATGACCACACCCAGTGCGCTTGCGCCCCACGCTGGCCAGTCGATGGGGCCGAGCGGCTCTTCGGCGTGTTCGTCGCTGGCATGGTCGCCGCGT
>JALZLQ010000263.1 GCA_030858605.1 Chloroflexota bacterium | reverse complement strand
GCCGCTCATCGATCAACCTGTTGATCTTCCTGCCCATGTCGACGCCGGAGATCGTCCTGGGAGTCTCGCTGCTGACGCTCTTCCTGGCCTCCACGCAGTACGCCTTCGTGCCCCAGGGAACGTTCTTTCCGCTTGGCTTCCACACCATCCTCATCGCTCACATCATGTTCAACATCAGCTACGTGGTGGTGACCATGCGCGCCCGACTCCAGGGCTTTCCCCGGCATCTCGAGGAGGCGGCCATGGACCTGGGGGCGAACGAGTGGACGACCTTCTGGCGTGTGACCTTCCCGCTCATCCTGCCCGGCGTCATGGCCGCCGCGCTGCTGGCCTTCAGCCTGTCCATCGACGACTACGTCATCACGGTCTTTACCTCCGGCCAGGCGACCACCTTCCCGCTCTACATCTACGGTTCGCAGCAACGGGGCATCCCGGTCCAGGTGAATGTGGTGGGCACCATCATCTTCCTGGTGGCCGTGGGTATGGTCGTGCTATCGACCTTCATCCAGCGGTGGCAACGCCCTCACCCGGCGGGACCCGTGAAGATGGAAGGAGCGCGTTCTTGACCAGCCTGGAGAGCCGCCGTGTGGCGGCGCCCGATCCTTCCGTGATCCCCGCTGTGTGGGCGCGTTACACGGACCTGGTGATCGATCGCGGCGAGGGCTCCTGGCTCTTCACCACGGACCGCGAGCGCTACCTCGACTACACCTCGGGCATCGGCGTGACCAATACCGGTCACGCTCACCCCCGCGTGGCGCTGGCCGTGGCGGAGCAGGCCTCGCGGCTGCTCCATGGCCAGCAGAACATCGTGTATCACGAAGCGGGACTGCGGCTCCATGAGCGGCTGTCGCGGCTGATGCCCGGGGAGGGCTGGGGCGCATTCCTGTCCAACAGCGGGGCAGAGGCCGTTGAGGCGGCCGTGAAGCTGGCGCGGGTGGCGACGGGTCGCCCCATCATCATCGCCTTCCGTGGCGGCTTTCATGGCCGCACGGCACAGACCATGGCCCTGACCAGTTCCCGGGTCAGCGTGCGGGGCGACTTCGAGCCGCTGCCCGGCTCCGTCTACCACGCTGCCTACCCGTATTGCTACCGCGCTCCGGACGGCCCCCACGCGCCGGAGGCTTGCAGCTGCGGCTGGGAGGCCGAGCTGCAGACGCTGTTCGCGCAGTTGGTGGATCCGCGACGCGTCGCAGCGGTCATCGTGGAGCCGGTGCTGGGCGAGGGCGGCTACGTCGTGCCGCCACCCGGCTTCCTGCCCCGACTCCGGGAGATCACACGGCAGCACGGCATGCTGCTCATCGCGGATGAGATCCAGACGGGCTACGGCCGGACCGGTCGCATGTTCGCCGTGGAGCACTGGGGCGTGGTGCCGGACATCGTGGTGATGGCCAAGGGCATCGCCTCCGGGCTGCCGCTGTCAGGGATCCTGGCGCCGCGCCGGCTGCTCGAGCAGTGGCCGCCGGGCGCCCATGGCGGCACGTATGGCGGCAACGTCGTCTGCTGCGCGGCGGCCGAGGCCACCCTGGACGTCCTGGAGGACGAGGATCTGGTCGCGAACGCCGCCAAGCGAGGCCAGCAGTTGCTGGACGGGTTGCGTTCGCTGGTCGGCGAGAGCCCGGCCGTCGGCGATGTCCGCGGTCTGGGTTGCATGGTGGCCTTGGAGCTCGTGCATCCAGGGAGCCCGGATGGCAGGACGCCCGACCCGGCGTCCGTGAAGCGGGTGTTGGCGCAAGCGCTCCGGCGCCGCCTGCTGCTCCTGTCGGCCGGCTCGTGGGGCCAGGTCGTGCGCATCATCCCGCCGCTCGTCACCACCATGGACGAAGTGGACGAGGCGGTGCACATCATCCGCGAGTCGGTCGCCACGGCGTCCTGAGTCGCTTCGTCAGGGCGGCGCGACCACCGTCAGCACCACGAGCGCGTCGAGGTCGACGCGCGGCCGATCCGGGGAGTCCAGCACACGGATCGTCAGCTCGTGGTCGGCGGCTTCTGACCAGGACCGGCTGAAGACGACCCGTCTGGGCTCTACGCTCGTCGCGAGCAGGTCGACCCTGGCTGCAGGAACGCCGTCCACGGTGACCCGCGCCGCTCCCGACCGCGGCGAACGGGTCGATACCCATGCGACGGTCAACCACTCCTCGGACATGCTCGCACGGACGCCCACCACTCGAGCAGTCGCGACGCCACCGCCCGAGGCCGAGGCCCGGGCCACGAACCGCCAGCCGTCATCCCATTGGATGGCCGCATTCTTTTCCTGGACGATGCGCGCGCGGATGACGGGCGAGTCGACCCAGGCGCTGGCGTTCCCCGCGGCATCCGTGGCCATCACGCTGAAGGCGTAGCGGTGGCCGCGCAGCAGCTCCAGCCCGACCGATGTGGGGACCTGTTCGCCCGGTTCCTCCGGACCTTCCGTCGGTACGGTCTGCCAGGCGCCACCGTCCACGCTCAGGCGCACGTCGTAGCGCCCGACGCCGCTCTCCGTCTCCGTGGCCGACCAGGTCAGCTTCGCCGGGATCGACCGGCCTTCGAGCGTCGTCCCCTCCCGCAGCGCGAAGCTCGCGGCGTCGATCACCGGCGCGGTCGTGTCGGGATAGCGCGCCTGGAAGGCGATAGCTGCCAGCTGGCGG
>JALZLQ010000260.1 GCA_030858605.1 Chloroflexota bacterium | reverse complement strand
GACCCATCCCCCCACGCCCTCGTCGTCCGGCAGGGAGCGGCCGGAGAACTGGTCGGCGTGGACCCCGCGCGCGAAGATCGGGCTGACCAGCTGCGTCTCCGGATCATGGACGCTGATGATCAGGTTGTCGACCTGGACCAGGGCGCCCAGGCGGTCAGCGATGCTCTCCATGACCAGCAGCGGATCGAGCGTCGAAAGGATCGACTCAGTGGCGCGCATCAGCTCCTGCTGCGAAGCGACCTGTCGCGCGAGCCGCTCCGACTGGGCTCGAAGCTTCTCGGTGGCGTCGGCGTTGGCCATCGCCTGGGCGGCGAGAGAGGCGTAGATCTCCAGGAGTCTCATGGAGTCGTCACCGGGGAATTGATCGATGCCCAGCTTGGAGAGCACGATGACGCCGATGACGCGGTCCTCGTAGAGCATCGGCGCCAGGAGCATCGACTCATCCAGGTCGTCCTCCGTGCCGGCGATCGTCTGGGAACGGGGATCGCGGGCGGCATCGGGCAGGTACTGCGCCTTGCCATGCTGCGCCACCCAGCCAGTGATGCCCTCACCCACGGTCATTCGCAGCTGGTCATCGTTCTCGTCCGTGTACTCGCCGATCTCGCCCCGCCACGCCACAGGCACCACCTCCTGGTCATGGAGCCGGTAGACGCGCACGTTGTGGTAATCGATGAGCTGCCGCAACTCGCTCGCGATGGCCTGCCCGATCTCAGCGACAGTGGTCAAACGGGTCAGCCTGGTACCCAGATGCTGGATGGATTGGAGCTGCGCGGCCCAGCCCGCCATCTGCTCGTAGTTGCGGGCGTTGCGCACCCCGACGCCGGCCTGGGCGCCGAGTGCCTCGAGCACCTGCAACTCCTCCGGATCCCACTCCCGCGGGTGATCGTGGTAAAGGGCCAGTGTGCCGATGGCCTCACCATCGTCCAGCAGCGGCGCGAGTGCGACAGTGTCGTAAGACTCGGCGACGACGGCCTCGCGGATCTCCGCGCTGCGCGGATCCGAACCGAATCGCGTGATCGCGACGGCGCGCCACTCGCCCTCGGTGAACGAACCCAGGAACGGTCGCGCCATCCCCTCCACGGCGGCGATGTAGTCGGCGGAGAGGTTGCGCGTCACGTGTTGCTGCAGATGCTTGTCAGGTCGCAGCAGGTAGACCCCGCCACGCTGCGCATCGAAGAGGGTCATGGCGTGCTCGACCAGTCGCGTGAGGATGGCCGGTAGCTCCAGACGAGAGGACAGCTCGGTGGTGACCTTGGCCAGTGCCTGCGACCGCGCTCGCTGCTCACGCAGGCGCTGCTGGGTGAGTCCCCAGCCCATGGCCATCGCCAATCGGTCACCGACGGCCCGCAGGAGATCCAGGTCATCCCTGTCGATGGCGCGCTCCGGTGAGCTCTCCACCACCAGTACGCCCCAAGCACGACCTGAGGTGCTGACCGGCACGTAGATCTCGACTGTGCCCTGCCAATGCGGCGGCGGACGCCAGCTCCGGCCCCTGCCGTTCAGGCCCCTGGCGCGAGGTGCGACGATGGGCCGGTCGTCCCGCAGGCAGACTTCGACGAGCCGCGAGTCCAGATGGTAGCCGCCCGCCTTGCGCCTGGCCAAGGTGTCGACGACTCGCGTGGACATGCCGGACGCGGTCCGCTCGCTGATGGCCACGGTCTCGAAGCCGCCGCCGCGCCGGAGCGTGGAGGCCACCGCCCGCAGCGCGGCGTCCTGGTCGCCTGTCGAGGCGCACAGGCGTGACAACTCGGCCAGCAGGGCCAGCCGTCCACCCGCCACGGGGTCCGTCTGAGTCGCCAAGAGTGGCTTGGATCTCCCGACGGTCCGCGAGGGCCGGCTCGGGTCGCGGGGTCTGCCACCCTCGGCCGCATCTGCAGCGCCTGCCTCCGAAGTTTCCTTGGGATCTTCGGAAGGAGCCTGATCAGCGGCGGCCGCGATCTCCAGATCCAACTGTCCGCCACCGGCGGTCCTCAGAAAGACCTGCAGGTCTGCGGCCCGATAGCGCCGGTCGCCTCGCTCGTTTATGCGCAGGCAGCGGAGCCGGCCCTGGTCCGTCCAGGCACGCACCGTATTGGGGTGTACGCCGAGCATCCGGGCAGCACTGGTGACAGAGAGATTCGCGGCCGTGGGGGAGGGATGGATGGGGAGTCCTCCGGAGGAATCGGTAAGTGCACTGACTCCTGGGATGCTATTTGGACCCCACATCCCTTGCCATAGGTAGGAAGTACGTTTCCGACGGTCCCCCTGGCCGCCGAGTCAACTCTCACGAGCCAAACGCAGCACGAGTGCCGTGATAAGAGCCGTCAGCGCGCCCAAGAAGATGACGCCCACGGCGATGACCAGGGGCGAGCCGACCAGCCCCGGTCCCTGGCCGTCGCTGCGTGGGTCGATGGGCGGAAGGATGGTCGGTTCTGGATCGGCCGCCAGCACAGGCACGCCTGCCGACAGGAACAGGACCGCCAGCGCCGCGGCCACCCCGACAAGGACGAGGATGGCCGCCATGCGGATCCTCACCAGCCGGCCAGAACAGCCACGAGGGTGATGGCCAGGAGGGCCAGGCCAGCGATCAGCGCCGCGGCCGCCATGAGGACCGACTGCCGACCGTCGCCCGCCAGCACGCGCATGGCCGCCGACTCATCCAGGGTGGAGAGGATGAGCGGTCGGCCCAGCCCAGCGGTCATGATCGGCCCGGCTGCACCGGTGATCGGCATGCCCACCACGGTGGCCTGCTCTACCGCCGAGACCTGGTCCACTCGCAGTCGGATGGGCGTCTCAGCTTCCAGGTCTGATGGCAGCCGAGAGCGGAGTTCGTCCGGTAGTTCCCGCGCCACCCCCGTCGACTCGCGCGGCATGACCACCAATCCCTCTCCGAGGGCGTCCGCGTCCACCGCCACGAAATCCCGTCGATCCTCGACGCCGAAGGGGACCGCCAGGCGGTCCTCATCCAGGACCTGCCAGTTCGCGCCGGCGCGGCGCTCGATGCGCTGGCGCCGGAATACCAGCGGGCGCTGGTTCTCATCGGGGAATTCCTCGTCGGATGTGACCCGACCACTCAGGCGCATGTAGCGCCTCTCTCCGTCTGCCGCCACCTGGAGGACCTCCGCGATGCTGGCCAGCGGTGCGGAAGCCAGCAGCCGGGCGATGCGGTAGCCGCGTCCGACACGACGCAGGAGCAGGGCGGCGATGACGAGGCAGGCCACCGCGCCAGCGGCTGAGAGGATGGAGATCACGCGCCGGGCGAATCGAAAGGCCCGGAGAAGCCTTCACGACACGTGAGCTTTGATGTCATCTCAGCCGCTAGTGTCGGTCCTGACCCCTCCGGGCTTGCCCAGAGGATGGGCCCGGAGAAGGGGCCGGTCAACCGCATCCGTCCACACGATGACGGCGCGGCAGCTAAGTCGTCCACATCGGGTCCACACTCCGGGCCCCGGATGGGTCGTGCTTGTTCACCCCAGGGTCCGGCCCGTGAGTGGATCGAGGGGCTGGTAGAGCCCGCCGTACGAAGTCAGCACGAGCCGGCCCCCCACCAGATCCGCATCGGTCACCACATCGGCGTGGGCCAGCCGCCAGGTGACTTCGCCATCCTCACGAAGCGCGAATGTCTCCACCTCGCTCTGCACGACCACATGTGGCAGCCGCGAGGACCCCAGAACCGCCAGCACCGGAGTGCGCGACTCGTGCCACCAGCGCAGTTCGCCGGTCCGTCCCGCCAGGGCATACGTGGCGAAGCCGTACTTGATGACCAGCAACCCGGGTGTGTCCCAGAAAAGTCCAGCCGGGTCATCCGAGATGGGCGAGGCGAAGCGTGCCGTCCAGATACCCAGTGGTCCTTCGATGCGCAGTTCGGCCCGGCATAGCCGATCGGGCTGGGCGGAGACCAGCGGACCGTGGTCGGTCAGTGAGCCAGTCGACTCCGAGACCGTACGCAGCGATTCGATCTGACCGCTGCCGACCCAGCGGAATCGGGCCCTCAGGCCACCCGGATACTGGATGGCTGCGCGCTGCGGCTCCCGCGCGAGTGCGGCGCCTGATACCGGGGCGCTGCGTTCCCGGCCGGTCACGCCTCCGCTGGCGCGGTCTTGGCCAACGCAGCCATCACAGGCGCGGCGGGCCCTTCGTCAGTCTCCGCGGCGATAGGTGCCACCGTGGCGTTGGCCAGGATGCGCAGCGTGCCGGGTGGCACCTCGAAGACCGCGTTGGGTGTTCCTGCGGCGGCCCACACGGTCGGGAAACGTCCCAGGTCCGGATCCATCACGACCCGAGCCGCGCGGCGGTGGCCGAAGGGCGGGATGCCGCCGATGACGAAGCCCGTCGACTCGTTGGCCTCCTGGGCCGTTGCGCGGCGCAGACCGGCCAGCCCGACCACGGCGGCAAGGCGGCTGACATCGACCCGGTTCACGCCGCTCACCAGGGCCACCACGAGCTCCGGGCCGCCCTCCGAAGGCGCCACGAAAACGAGGCTCTTGACGATCTGACCGAGCTCCGCCCCGACGGCCCGCGCGGCTTCTTCGGCCGTGTGCGTCGACTCGTCGAAGATGACGATCTCGAGAGACACGGCTTTGCGACCGGCGGCGTCGAGGACGCGCTGGTGCGCGGGATGCACGACGCTTGGCACCGCCCGAGTCTAGCACCCGGCTGAACTGGTCTAGAATGGACGTTCACATCACCATCACGGGACAGGGGAGCGCCTTGAGGCGCTGAGAGTGCGGCCGGTGCCGCAGACCCTCGGAACCTGATCTGGTTCGTACCAGCGAAGGGAGTCCACGCCGCGACCTTCGTCCCCCATCCGAGACCGGAGGTCTGGCCATGCCAGCGACACCTGGGACTATGCGTCGGGCGAGCATCGTGAGGGTCGTCATCGTCGCCGATGGCGACGTTGACGCCTCGGCCCTTCGCCGTGCCACGACGAGCCTGGCAGGGGAACGCGTATTCGTGCTGGGCGCTGACGGCGGCGCGCTCAAGGCCGAGGCCGCTGGCGTTCCGGTCGACCTCGTCCTGGGCGACGGCGATTCCCTGGACCAGGCGGACCGGGCGCGCCTGCACGCCGCGGGCGCCCAGGTCCGGCTGGTCGCCCCGGAGAAAGAGATGAGCGACACAGAGCTTTGCCTGCGTGAGGCGCTGACCCTGGGCGCCACGTCGGTGCGCATCCATGGCGCGCTGGGCGGACGGCGACCGGAGCACGGCTTCGCCAACGTTGCGCTGCTCGCGCTTCCGGAGCTGGCCACCATGGATGTGACCATCGAGCACGGCGCTAGCGTGGTGGGGCTGGTAGGGGCTGCCGACGGGTCGGGAAGAGCCGATCTGGTCGGCCGTCCCACGGACTTCGTATCGCTACTGCCGCTCGCGCCCGGTGCGCTGGGCATCACGACACAAGGTCTGCGCTATCCGCTGGACGGTGAGGACCTGGCATTCGGTCCGTCGCGTGGCCTCTCCAACGAGCTTCTGGGGACCGAGGCGTCCGTGACCATCCGTCGGGGCC
>JALZLQ010000247.1 GCA_030858605.1 Chloroflexota bacterium | reverse complement strand
CCCCGCCCTTGATCCCGAAGACGGGGCCCAGCGATGGCTGGCGGATGCAGACTGCGGCCTTCCGGCCGATCCGGTTGAGACCCTGGGCCAGCCCCACCGTGGTGGTCGACTTGCCCTCCCCGAGCGACGTCGGCGTGATGGCCGTGACGACGACGTACTTGCCGCGCGGGTTCTCGGCTTCGAGCCGGCGGATGGCATCCAGCGTCACCTTGGCCTTGGTGCGCCCGTAGGGCTCGATCTCCTCGTCGGTCAACCCCAGGTCTCGCGCCACGTCCGCGATGGGACGCGGCCTGACGGATCGAGCGATCTCCAGATCGGAGGGAAAGGTCATGAGATGGCGCCTCCAGCCGTTGGACGGGCCTCCGTGGCCGATGGGTCGAGCCGGTTCGACGCGAGCCCAGCGAGGTAGCGCCGCCGCCAAGTCTCCGTCGCCTTGACGGCATTGAAGGTGTAGGGATGCAGCGCCACGATGCCGCTGCGCGGGTCTGCGATCTGCGGCGCCAACGCCTCCAGCAGCGCATCAGGGCGGTAGAAGCCACCGGAGCGGACGAGTCTTGCCACGAAACGGATGTTCTTGGTCAGGAAGCGATGGGTGTCGACGACCCCGATCCGGGCGGTGATGGCCAGCAACCGGTGCGGTTCCGTGACGCCGGGCAGACCGATGTGGACGGGCAGAGAGATGCCCTCCGCTCGTCGCGCGGCCAGCCACGAACCGATGGCCAGGGGGTCGAAGCAGAGCTGGCTGGTCATGTAGCTCGCATAGGCAGCCTTCTCGTGAAGTGCCTGGAGCAGCACCTCGTCTGCGATGAACGGATGACCTTGCGGGTAGCAGGGAATGCCGATATGGCCGATCTTGTGGCCGATGTCCGCCATCTCGCGGAGGAGTGACAGCCCGTCGGCATAGCTGCCGTGCGTCTTCGCGTCGCCGCCCACCACGAAGGCATGGTGGACCCCGGCGTCCTCCAGCTCGGCCAGCAGGTCGGTCAGATGCGCGCGGTCACGAACCATCCGCGCTGAGAGGTGCGGCACTGCCTGGAAACCGGCCGCCTGGAGCTGCGCGCAGAGCCCGACGGTCGCCTCGATGCCCTTGAGCGGTGAGGCGGTCACGGACACGCGCGCGCCGAGCGGCAGGGACGATGCGTCGTCCGTGGCGTGTCTCAGGGGGATCACCTCGAACGTGGGCTTGGCCAGGACACGTGCCAGCGCCTCCCCGGCGGCAGCTGACATCCCATGGCGGCGGCGGAAGAGCATCGCTCAGTCCTTCGCTGCGGGCGAGGCAGCCACGTCGGAGCGACTTGGTCGCCTTCTCGTTCGCCCAGCCGATCTCTCCGCGGGCGGTCGCACCGGCAGGTCGACCACGCGCGAGAGGTGCGGATAAGCGGCCGTCCGATGCGGAAAGGCCATGGCCTCTACGAAGTGCTGCTGGAAGCGTGGCTCGATGGCCGTCTCGATCTTCTCCACCGACCGCACGACACCCTCGATCTCGGTCCGGGCAGCGCGCGACAGCAGCGCGATGAGCGCGCCGGTTCCCGCGGCATTGCCAGCCGATCGGACCTTGGCCAGGTCGCAATCCGGGATGAGCCCCAGGACCATGGCGTGGAACGGGTCGATCTGGCTGCCGAAAGCGCCGGCCAGCCTGACCTCATCGATGGTCTCGATCCCGAGATGGTCCATGAGCAGCCGCGCGCCGGCATAGAGCGCGGCCTTGGCCAGCTGGATGGCGCGCACATCGTTCTGGGTGATGAGGATGCGTGGCCGGCCGGCCGCCGAGCCGTCATGGAGGAGGTAGGCGAAGGTCCGGCCGTCCTCGATGATCCGTGGCGTGCGTCCGGCCAGGGATCCATCGATGACACCGTCGGCCGTGATGACGCCGGCCAGGAAGAGTTCCGCGATGACCTCCACGATGCCCGAGCCGCAGATGCCCGTCACACCGGTCTCGCGGCTCGCCTCCGCGAACGCCGCCTCATCCGACCAGATGTCCGATCCGATCACCTTGAAGCGCGGCTCCAGCGTCTGCCGGTCGATGCGCACGCGCTCGATGGCACCAGGGGCAGCACGTTGTCCGCCACTGATCTGGGCCCCTTCGAAGGCAGGGCCGGTCGGGCTCGACGCGGCCAGCAGGCGCTGGCCGCTACCGAGCACGATCTCCGCGTTGGTGCCCACATCGACGACCAGGCTGACGGCGTCGCTGGCGTGCGGGGCCTCGGCCAGGATGACGCCCGCGGTGTCGGCGCCGACGTGCCCGGCGATGCAGGGCAGCAGGTAGACGCGGGCGCCGGGATGGGTCTTCAGGTCGAGTTCCGCAGCGCGGACGCGGACGGCCCCATCGGTGGCCAGCGCGAAGGGCGCGGAACCGAGCGGGATGGGGTCGATGCCCAGTACGAGGTGGTGCATGATCGGGTTGCCCACGAGGGCCAGCTCGAGGATGTCTTCGCGTCCGATGCCTGCCTTCGCGGCGAGCCACGCCAGCAGGCTGTCCAGCGCGATGCGCACCGCCGCTGTCATCTGTGCCGCACCTTCGGGATGCATCATCGCGTACGAGACACGGCTCATCAGGTCCTCGCCGAAGCGGATCTGCGGGTTCATCACGCCATTCGAGGCGAGGACCGCGCCGTCCGACAGGTCGGCCAGGTGTCCAGCGATGGTCGTGGAGCCGACGTCGATGGCCACGCCGTAGGCCTTCTCGTGCAGACCGGGCCAGACGGCGATGATGGTCCGGGTGTCGTGGACCGCCACGGTGACCGCCCCTTTGCCCACCTCGAGTGCCGGCTGGAGGGCACGGATGACGGCGAGGTCACTCTCCAGATCGGTCAGCCCCCACTCCGATCCCAAAGCCTCCTGGAGCCGCCCCAGATCTCCCGACGGCGAGGCAAGCTCGGGCGGAGCGACCTGGACGTAGTGCAGCCGCACGGTCGGGTCGATGTGGAAGTCCCTGATGTCGAGGCCCTTGCGCACGACCTGGCGGTAGACCTGGCTTTCCGGAGGAACGTCTATGACCGCGTCGCCGCGCAGGTGAGCGACACATGACAGGCGCCGCCCGACCTCAAGGCCACGACGATCGCGGTACTCCTCCTCCGCGCTGGAGAAGGGTGACAGGTGCTCGGACAGGGACTCGATGCCGTGCTTGGCGAAGCTGCCCACGCTCTGCTGGACCTGGCAACGACCGCAGATACCGCGCCCGCCACAGACCGAGTCGATGTCCACGCCGAGCGCCCGGGCCGCGTCCAGGACGCTGGTGCCGGAGGGGTACCGGCCGCGCCGGCCGGACGGCGTGAATATGACCAGCGGCTCTGCGGCTGCTCCGCTCATGGGTTCGGCGCTCCGCCTGGAGCGTCCGCGGCGGCGCGGCGCCGGTTTACGCGCCGGCCCTGCTCGCCCGCTGCCGGGGCGATGCGGTGGGTACGGATCCAGCGCGAGGCGTTTCGATCGTTGCCCATCAGGACATCGCCGGCCATGACCGCCTTGCGGACTCCCTCAGCGAGCGGATCGGTGATGGCCGAGGTCAGGCCGCTGGCCATGGCCATGGCCAGGTAGGCACCGTTGATGCCCTCGCGGTTGGGCAGGCCGAAGCTGACGTTGGAGGCTCCGCAGGTCGAGTTGACCTTGAGCTCGTCCCGCAGACGGCCCAGGATGCGAAAGACCTGGCGGCCGGCGGTGGGCAGGGCGCCGATGGGCATGAGCAACGGATCGACCACGATGTCCTCGCGCGAGATGCCATGGTCCGCGGCGCGCTCCACGATCCGCTTGGCCACAGCGAAGCGGACATCCGGATCCTCGCTGATGCCCGTCTCATCGTTGCTGATGGCGACGACCGCCGCGCCGTACTTCTTGACCAGCGGCAGCACCCGGGCCAGCTGCTCCTCCTCGCCGGTCACCGAGTTCACCAGGGCCTTGCCTTGATACGCTGCAAGGCCGGCCTCCAGCGCCTCCACGATGGAGCTGTCGATGGACAGCGGGACATCCGTCAGCGACTGGACGAGCTGGATGGTCCTGGCCAGGATGGCCGGCTCGTCGGCCAGCGGGATGCCCGCATTCACGTCCAGCATGTGGGCGCCAGCCTCGACTTGGGCCAGCGTGTCGCGCTCGACCCGGGAGAAGTCGCCCGCCTTCATCTCCTCGGCCAGGAGCTTGCGCCCGGTGGGGTTGATCCGCTCACCGATGATGACGAATGGCCGATCGTCGCCGATGACGACCTCGCGCGTGGCGGACGAGATGACCGTGCGCGTCATCCTGCCGCTGTCCGAGTGGGGGTCTCGCCGGTGGCCGGCGGGAGCGTGGTGCCGCCCTCGACGCCGCCGGACATGATGAGTTCGGCCAGACGGTGCTTCGTGAACCCCGTCTCGAGTCGCTCGGACTCTGCACGGACCTCCGCCTCGATGTCGTCTCCGCACGGCCGCTGGATCCTGCGCCACTCCTCGATGTAGTCGTTGTAGGCACGCTTGCCGGCGCGGCTGGCAGCCTTGTCGATGGCGATCTGGAAGCGCTGATGGAGCACCGTCTTGCTCGTCCGGCGGCCGTGGCGGGCCAGGACCTGGGCAGGGATGTCGCGCCACAGGATGACCGTCAGGGTGGCCACCGCTCAGGGAGCCCCGATACCGGTCGCGCGCTGACCGCCGCTGGCCACGGCGGCCACGATCGTGGTGGCCAGCTCGCCGTAACCCGTGTGGCGATGCTCGAAGGCCAGACCCAGCCGGTCGGCGGCAGAACGTGCCAGTCGAAGGAGGTCCGGGTCGTCAGTCTGGGAGAGGAACACGACGCGCCGGTAGTTGCCGAAGTACATGGCTTCCAGCTCGGGGTGCCGGTCGATGCCCAGTCCGCGGATGACCAGCCGCTCGAAGTTCCGGGCCAGGAAGTCGGTCAACCAGAAGGTGGCCGGCTCCTCTTCGGCAAGGCGGGCGAACTCGGCGCGGCCGGCAAAGGATTCGTAGCAGTGGGCGCCGGGCAGCCGCTCCACGCCTTCTTCTCTAAGGACCCGGTCCAGGAGGCCGCCCGTGCCGCAGTCGGCATATGCCACGAAGATCCGTGCGTGACGGCCGCTTGCCCGAGCGGCCCGGATCTTGGAGCGCACAGCACCGGGGATGCCGCCCGGGCGATCGTGCAAGGAGGGCGGGAGGCAGGTGATGTCGACGTTGGGCAGCGGGCGCGTCACCTCAAGCAGCTCGCGGGCAAGCGCGCCGCAGCCGATGACCAGGACGCGGGGCGCCTCTCCGCTGGCCTGCTCAGGCGGCGGCATGTCGCTCATCAAGGAGACGGCGCGCCGTGTCCGCGGCCACGCCCGCGTCACGGCAGTACGCGTCGGCGCCCACGGCCTGCGCGAACTCCTCGTTGAGTGGCGCGCCGCCCACGAGGATGATGTAGTCGTCGCGCATCCCGCGATCGACGAGTGCCTGGATGACCACCTTCATGTAGGGCATCGTGGTGGTCAGCAACGCCGACATGCCCAGGATGTCCGGCTTGTGCTCCTCCAGAGCGGCGATGAACTTCTCCGCATCAGAGTTGATGCCGATGTCCACTACCTCGAAGCCAGCGCCCTCGAACATCATGCCCACCAGGTTCTTGCCGATGTCGTGGATGTCCCCCTTGACCGTGCCGATGACCACCTTGCCCACCGGCTCCGCGCCGGTCTCGGCCAGGAGCGGCCGCAGGATGGCCATACCGCCCTTCATGGCATTGGCCGCCAGCAGCACCTCCGGCACGAAGAGGATCCCGTCGCGGAAGTCGACGCCCACGATCTTCATGCCCGCTACCAGCGCCTCGTCAAGCACCCTGGTGGCCGAGAAGCCGCGCTCGAGGAGGATGCTCGTCCCGGCCACGACCTCATCCTTCATCCCGTCGTAGAGGTCGTTGTGCATCTGCTCGGTGAGCTCGTCATCCGAGAGGGAGGCGAGGTCGACCTCTTCGTAGTGGTCCGTCACTCTTCGAGCTCCATCAGCGATTCATCGTTCCACGATGCGGCACGATGCCATATCATGGAACGTAGACGCCGAATGTAGCGGAGGAATGACCGGGTGTCGAGGGTCAAGTCGATCGAACGGGCCTTCGCCGTGCTGTCCGCGCTGTCCGATGGACCCGTCGGCGTGACGGAGATGGCCGAGCGGGTGGATCTGCCCAAGAGCACCGCTGCGCGCCTGCTCGCATCGCTCGCTCATGAGGGCGTCGTGGAACAGGTCCCGGGCGACACCCGCTACCGACTTGGTGGCCGAATCGTCTCGCTGGCGGCCGGGGTGGTGCCTACTCGCAACCTGGTGGCCGTCGCTCGACCCGTGCTCGTTGAGCTGGCCTCGACTGTCGGTGAAGCAGCTGGCCTCTCCGTCCTGGACGGCCTCGTGGTCCACTACGTCGATCAGGTGGACACCGCTCATCAGGTGCTCGTGCGCGACTGGACCGGCAGCCGGCTACCCATCCACGCCGTGTC
>JALZLQ010000143.1 GCA_030858605.1 Chloroflexota bacterium | reverse complement strand
TGCGGCCAGCCCAGGAAGTTCGCCGCCGCGATGAAGAAGATCAGCAGCACCACCCAGAAGACGACCAGCCCGCCGATGCGGCTGGGCACGACCGCGCTGGAGGCGTTGCCGTACACCTCGCCACCGTGACGCGCGAAGGCACGATCCGCGCCGACTCGCTCCAGCAACACGCCGACGATGCCGCGCAGCACCTTGGCCACGATGTAGCCCACGAGCAGGATGAGCAGGGCGCCGATGATGTCGGGCAGCGCTGTCAGCAGGTCGTTGATGACCTGGTTGAAGCTGATGCTGAGTGTCTGGCCGATGTCGTTCAAGTGTCGTACCTCCCTCGATCATCCGGTCTGACCCGTCGCATGGTTCCCCCTCGGGTCGACCATCCGGACGCCGTTATGCTTCGAGCCTGACCAACCTGGGATGCACAGCCCCTCTTGCCGCGTGCGCCGGGGATGACAACTTGGTGGCAACTTCATGGCGACGGGCGCGAGCTGTAGTGGAGGATCGCCGGATCTTGAGCGGCCGTCGAGTCGGGGCGTCACTGGGCATCCCGGACCTGCGCGGGTGGCAAGGTTACGGCCTTGCCGCGGTCCTGGCTGCCGCATCGATCCTGCTGAAGGGCGTCTTGGCACAGGTGCTGGCGACCGACTCGGGGCACATCATCTTCGTGCCGGCCATCGCGCTGAGCGCCTGGTTGGGTGGCTTTCGGGCCGGCCTTCTGGCGACCACCGTGGCGGCGCTCCTGAACATCTGGTTCTTCGTCCTCCCCACCCAGACGCTCATCGTGGAAAGGATCCCCGACCAGCTCCACCTGGTCGTGTTCCTGGCGGCCGGAGCGATGATCGGTGGCCTGTCGGGGCGACTGCGCGGCGCACTCAGGCAGTCGGAGGAACTGGAGGCGGACGTGGCGCGCTCACGGGACCAGTTGCAAGCCGTGCTGGACAGCGAGGCCGACGGCATCACTGTCCAGAGCGTTGATGGCAGCCTGGTCTACGCCAACGAGCAAGCCGCGCACCTCCTCGGCTTCTCCACCGCAGAGGAAGTGCTGGCTGCGCCGATGGCCGAGCTGCTGACGCGCTTCAAGATCCTGGATGAGCGCGGCGAACCGCTGCCCTTGGACGAGTTGCCCTCACGTCACGCGCTACGGGGTGAACGCGGCGAGGAGACCCTCATCCGCTTTCGGGTGGTGACCTCTGGAGAGGAGCGGCGGTCACTGGTCCAGGCGGCCCCGATCCTTGACGGGACTGGACGCGTTCGCTTCGCAGTGAACATCTTCCGGGACGTGACCGAAAGGCACAGGCGCGAGGAAGCTGACCGGTTCCTGGCCGATGCCACGACCATCCTGGCAGAGACGCTGGACGAGACCGCGACCATCGAGCGTCTGGCTGCCCTGGCCATCGAGCGCCTGGCCGACTGGTGCGTGATCGATGTGGTGGAGCGGCATGGAGCGGGAGTTCGGACCGCCATCGCGCACCAGGATCCGGCTCGTCGTGAGCTGGCACGGCGTTGGCGTGACGCGGTTCCCTTCGAGGCCGCCGGGGAAACGGGGCCCGCCCGGGTCATCCGCACGGGCAAGCCTGAGCTGGTCGCGGAGATCGGTCCGGAGATGCTGGAGGCCGCCGTCAGGATCCACCCTCTGGGTAGGGAGCTGATGACGCTGGGCCTGCGTTCCATGATCTGTGTGCCGCTGATGTCACGCGGCCGAGCCGTCGGAGCCGTCACCCTTGTCGCCGCCGAATCGGGACGGCGCTTCGACGAGCATGATCTGTCCGTGGCCGAGGCGTTGGGCGAGCGCGCCGGTGTCGCGCTCGAGAACTCACGCCTCTACCAGACCGCCGACGAGCGACGAGCCGAGTTGTCGGCGACCCTCGCCGCCTTGGGCGAGGCCGTCCTGGTCTTCGACGCGGCTGGGCGGCTGATGCTCCACAATCCGGCGGCCAGCGAGCTGCTCATCGAGGAGCCTCCTGGAACGCTTGCAGAGCTTGGGGCGACGCTGGATCTCGACGCGATAGCCGATGGTCCATGGCCCGAGACCGGGGTAGGTCGACCGCTCGAGGCCCGAGGCCCGGACGGTCGCTGGCTGGAAGTCTCTGCCTACCGCGTCCAGCCCGGAGCCACGGAAGCAGACACCGCTGGGGACCGTTCCCCCGCCGGCTCGACCATCGTGGTGATTCGCGACATCACGGGGCCGCGAGCGGCACGGACGGCACGGGAAGCATTCATGGGCGTCCTGTCACACGAGCTTCGCACGCCCATCACGACGATCTACGGCGGCACTCGCCTGCTGGACCGCGAACTCTCCGAGGAGCACCGGATGGAAGTGGTGCGCGATGTCCGTGACGAGGCGGAACGCCTCTATCGGCTGGTCGAAGACCTGCTGGTCATGACCCGCGTAGAGCGTGGCGGTGTGGAGATCGGCGATGAACCGATCCTGCTCCAGCGCATCCTGGATTCGGTCGTCAGGACGGAGCAGTCCCGCTGGCCCGGGCTCGAGGTCCGGACCTCCATCGCCGACGTCCTGCCCGCGGTACGAGGCGACCTCACTTACGTCGAGCAGGTGGTCAGGAATCTGCTGGGGAACGCCGCCAAGTACGGCGGCGTGAACCAGCCGGTCGACATGGTCGTCGAACCGATGGGCTCACAGATCGCCGTGCGCGTCCTCGACCGCGGCCCCGGGATAGGCGCCGAAGAGGCCGAGGACCTGTTCGAGCTGTTCTACCGCGGAGCGACCACATCCGCCATGGCCAGCGGAGCCGGCATCGGCCTGTTCGTTTGCCGCGCCCTGGTCACGGCCATGGGTGGGCGGATGTGGGCAACCCCTCGGGAAGGCGGTGGATCGGAGTTCGGTTTCAGCCTGCCGGTGCTGGAGATCGACGAGATCCCCTGAGCGCAGTCCCGATGGCCTTGGGTGAGCAGGCTGGGATCCTGCAACGCGTGTTCCTTGCGAGCGGTCATCTGCTCGCTCAGTGCCTGAAGTCCCTCCGCGTCGAACATTTGGCGCGCCTGCGGGAACATCTCGCCCTCTTCTACCTCGACGGATGTCTGCTCAGCTCCGCCATCACCTTGTCCACGACATGGTGCTCCTCGTAAGCCTCCAGCACGGCCGAAAGGCCACTGCCTACTGGACGAGACAAGGTACGCTCAGAAAGGCATCAAAGTGCCTCCCGCGAGCGGGCCCGTGTATCTGTGAGTCATCGCGGCGGCCGGCGTCCGGTAGCATGTTGGAGCAGGAGGTCGCGTCCTATGGCCAGTGTCAGTTTCGAAGGGGTCTGGAAGCGCTACGGCGAGGTCGTGGCCGTGCGGGATCTGAACTTGGAGATCCAGGATGGAGAGTTCCTCGTCCTGGTCGGACCTTCCGGCTGCGGCAAGACCACATCGCTGCGCATGATCGCCGGGCTGGAGACCATCAGCGACGGAGCCGTGAAGATCGGGGACCGCGTGGTCAACGACCTCGAGCCACGCGATAGGGACGTGGCCATGGTCTTCCAGAGCTACGCGCTCTACCCCCACATGACGGTCCGGGACAACCTCGCCTTCGGCCTGAAGCTGCGCAAGTTCCCCAAGCCGGAGGTCGAGCGCCGCGTGGGCGAAGCGGCGCGCATGACCGAACTGACCAACCTCCTGGACCGAAAGCCAAAGGAGCTCTCCGGAGGCCAGCGTCAGCGCGTGGCGCTCGGCCGAGCCATCGTGCGCGAGCCCGCCGTCTTCCTGATGGACGAGCCGCTCTCCAACCTGGACGCCAAGTTGCGCGTGGCCACCCGCGCGGAGATCGCCCTGCTCCACCAGCGGCTCAAGACGACCACGGTCTATGTCACGCACGACCAGGTCGAGGCGATGACCATGGGCGACCGGATCGCGGTCATGAACGACGGCCTCCTCCAGCAGGTGGGAACGCCTCAGGAGCTCTACGAGAAGCCGGTCAACCGCTTCGTGGCCGGATTCATCGGCAGTCCCGCCATGAACTTCCTGGATGCCAGTGTGGTTCGCGAAGATGGCCGGATGGCCCTCAAGTCCGGTGACTTCACGGCTACGGCGCCACCCGCCGTGGCGGCGGAGCTGGAACGGTCCAGCACCGACTCGGTGACCATCGGCTTCCGACCGGAACACCTGCAGGCGGAGAAGCCGTCGCCCGATGCCGTGAGCATCCGCGTTCGCACGGACGTGGTCGAGTTCCTGGGCAGCGAGGAGCTGCTGCACGTGTCAGTCGAGGAGCAGCCTCTACTGGCCTTGGTGAACGCTGACCTGCGAGTGCGTCCAGGGGACATCCTGGACCTGTGGCTGCCGCTGGATCGACTCCACGTCTTCGACGCGGACGGCCACGCCGCCGGTGCCGGCAGAGCGAGTGGCGCGGCGACTACCGTGGAGACGGCCGCCTGACCTCTACTCCGTGACGGTGAGGACACCGTCCATGCCGGGGTGGAGCGTGCACACGAAGGGATAGTCGCCTGGTTCCGGGGCGGTGAACTCCAGCGTCCCGGAGGCGCCGGCGTCCACGATCGTTTCCGTCGCGGCGTCGATGGGATCCTGGAACGTCAGGTTGTGGGGCACCTGCGACACGTTCCGGAAGATGAGCGTCACCTGGGCGCCGGTCGGGGCCTCGGCCGTTTCGGGCACGAAGAGGAGCTCCTGGCCCTCGTCGGTGCCGATGGTGATCTCCACGCCCCCCGAGTCGGGTGACTGGCTGACTGCCGGGCTCGTGCCGGGGCTGCCACTGGGTGACGGTGCGGGTGACCCCGAAGCCGAGGGGCTGCCCGAAGCCGAGGGGCTGCCCGAAGCCGAGGGGCTGCCCGAAGCCGAGGGGCTGCCCGAAGCCGAGGGGCTGCCCGAAGC
>JALZLQ010000201.1 GCA_030858605.1 Chloroflexota bacterium | reverse complement strand
GCTTGGGCAGCCGCTTGCCGGTGCGCAGGTAGAAAGGTACGTCCGCCCAGCGCCAGTTCTGCACTTCGAGCTTGAGCGCCACGAACGTCTCCACGCGGGAGTCCGACGGGACTTCAGCCTCCTCCCGATAGCCCACGACCTTGTGATCGGCCGACCAGCCCGCGCTGTACTGCCCCCGGACCACCTGGCCGCGCACGCGGGCGGATGTCCAGTCAGGGTCGATGGCGCGCAGCACGCGCACCTTCTCATCGCGCAGCGCGTCCGCCTCGAAGGCGATGGGAGGCTCCATGGCCACCAGGCTGAGCAACTGGAGCATGTGGTTCTGGAGGATGTCGCGGCTGGCGCCAGCCTGCTCATAGAACTCGCCGCGCCCCTCCACACCCAGGTCCTCACCCACCGTGATCTGGACATGATCGACATAGCGCCGGTTCCAGAGAGGCTCGAAGATGCCGTTGCCGAAACGGAAGACCAGCAGGTTGCGCACCGTCTCCTTGCCCAGGTAGTGGTCGATGCGATAGACCTGCGACTCATCGAACACGCTCATGACCGCGTCGTTGAGCTCGCGCGCCGAGGCAAGGTCGTGGCCGAAGGGCTTCTCCACGACGATGCGCGCCCAGCCCTCCTGCTGGCGATCCAGGCCGACCTTGCCCAGGTTGCCCACGATCTCCGTGTAGGCCGAGGGCGGCGTGGCCAGGTAGTAGAGACGATGGCCCCGGGTGCCACGTGCTGCGTCGACCTGCTCGAGGCGCTCCTCCAGGACCTTGAAGTCTGTCCGCTCACCGAACTCGCCCTGCTGGTAATGGATGCTCTCGGCGAAGTCGGTCCAGATGGCCTCTTCCAGGGGGACCCGGGAGTGCGCCACGATCGCTTCGCGGGCGAATTCGCGGTAGTCGCCGTCACTCAGGTCGCGACGCGAGAAGCCCAGGACGGCGGTCTCCGGCGGCAGAAGCCCGGCACGCCGCAGGTTGTAGATGGCGGGCAGGATCTTGCGCTGCGCCAGATCGCCCGTGGCGCCGAAGATCACCAGGATGCAGGGCTGCGGGATACGCTCGAGCCGCGTGCCCGCGCGCAGCGGGTTCTCCGGCATCTGCGGGCTGTCCGCGCGGTAGACGTGCAGCGCGTCGCGAGACCTCGAGGCCGGTGACGAAGCGCCCTTGCCGGCCGCTGTGGCGCCCGGTTTCGCCGCCTTGCGAGAGGCGGTCGCACTCGGCTTGCCGGCGTTCCTGGCGGGTGCGCTCGACTTGGAGGGCACGCTCGGCTTGGCGGCTTTACCGGCGGGCGCGCCTGGGTTGGTGGCCCTCCCCGATGTCGCCCCGCTCGGCTTGGCGTCCTTGCCCGGAGGCACTGTCAGCCGCCCTCGTCCGTGCTCTTCACGGCGTGGCCGCCGAACTGGGCGCGCAACGCAGCCAGCACCTTGGCCCCGTAACTCTCCTCCTGCCGCGACCGGAAGCGCGTCAGCAGGGAGAGCGTGATGATCGGCGCCGGGACGTCCAGGTCCATGGCTTCCTGGACGGTCCAGCGACCCTCACCGGAGTCAGCCACCCAGCCGCGGATGTCGGCCAGGGCCTCGCCGTGCTGCTCGAAGGCCAGCCCGGCCAGCTCCAGCAGCCAGGACCGGATGACCGTGCCGTGCTGCCAGGCTTTCGCGATGGTCTCCAGGTCGAGCGGGTACTGCGAGGCATGGAGGATCTCGAAACCCTCCGCGTAGGCCTGCATCAGCCCGTACTCGATGCCGTTGTGGACCATCTTGGTGTAGTGGCCCGCGCCTGGCGGCCCGCAATGGACATAGCCGCCCTCCGGCGCCAGCGCTCGGAACACGGGCTCCAGGGGCTCGACCGCTTCGCGCTCGCCCCCGACCATCGTGCCGTAGCCGTTGGTCAGGCCCCACACCCCACCTGAGATGCCGGCGTCGACGAAATGTATGCCCTTCGCCTTGAGCATCTCGTGACGCCGCTTGGAGTCGTGGAAGTTGGCGTTCCCGCCATCCACCACTGTGTCGCCCGGTGCCAGCAGCTCCGCGAATTCCCGCAGCGTGGCTTCCGTGGCATCGCCGGCCGGCACCATCAGCCAGATGACACGCGGCACCGGAAGCTGTTCGACCACTTCGGCCGGCGTGAAGGCGCCCTCCAGGCCCTCAGCCACGATCTCCTCGGTCTTGTCCCGCGAGCGGTTGTAGGCCACCACCCGGTGCCCTGCCCGGTGCAGGCGGCGAGCCATGTTGGCGCCCATGCGGCCCAGTCCCACGATCGCCAGATCCACGGGTACCTCCTCTAGCTGAGGGCTTGCTCCAGGGCCGTTCGCAACTCGGCCAGCCCGGCGTCCGGATCGTCAGAGAGGTCGACGCGCATGACTGGCAGGTCGTGTGACTCGAGCGATGCCAGATCGCCCAATGCCTGTGCGTCGATCAATACGCCGAAGCTCTCCTGCCGTCCAGGGATGGGCAGGTCCTCGGGGTGCTGGGCGACCAGCTGGAGGAAGCATCCCGAGGGCGTGCCGCCCTTGTGCAGCTGCCCCGTGGAGTGCAGGAAGCGCGGCCCGTAGCCCAGTGTCACCGCGCGCCCGGTGCGGTCGCGGAGCAGGCCCTGGAGGTCGCGCAACAGAGCGTCACGCTCCGGCGTGGCGGCCAGATACGCGTGCAGTGACAGGTAGCCGTTGGGTCGGACCCGGGCCAGGTGGCGGCGCAGCTCGGAGACCAGGTCCGCGCCCGGCTCGGAGAGGCGCAGCGGCGCGTCACCGAAGAGACGCAGGCGACCCTCCTCTGCAAGAGGCGCTTCCACCGGCAGTGCCCCATCGGCCTCGAAGGCTTCCAGCACGCGTCGTGTGTTCTCCTTGGACTCCGTGACGTTGGGCTCATCGAAGGGATCGATGCCCAGCGCCGCGCCACAGATGGCCGTGGCGAACTCCCAGCGGAAGAACTCGCCGCCCAGCCACTCGCCGTGCTCCAGTGAGAGGTCGATGATCGGGTGCCCGGCCGCGGCGAGCGCATCCAGCGAAGCGTCAGTCTCTGCCTGCCACGCGTCGCCGGAAAGACGGCCCAGCCGCACGAAGACCCGATCGCTGCCGTATACCGAGGGATCACCGCTGAGCGGCTCGCCGTCGACCGGGATGATGCCCGTGCCCTGCTTGCCGGTGCTCTCGGCGATGAGCTGCTCCAGCCAGGCCCCCAGCGACGCGAGCTCAGGTTCGATGACGAAGGTGAGCTTGTCCCGACCGTTGCGCGCCAGCGCCGCCAGCGCCGCTCCCAGCCACACCCCCGGGTTGGTGGTGTCGGTCGCGCGACAGCGCACTGCCATGAGCCGGGCGTCGCGGAGCAGCTCGTCCAGGTCCAGGCCGAGCAGCGCGGCGGGAACCATGCCCACATAGGTCAGCGCGCTGTAGCGGCCGCCCACGTCCTCTGGATTGAGGAAGACGCTGCGGAAGGCGTCGGCGTCGGGGATGGCCTCAAGGCTCTTGCCGGGATCAGTGATGGCCACGAAGTGTTCGCCGGCACGTGCCTTGGGGGTGGCACCGTGGACCTCCTCCGCGCCTGACCAGAGATGCGCCAGGAAGGCCAGCGTCTCCGTGGTCGTGCCGGACTTCGAAGCGATGAGGTATAGCGCGCTGTCCGGGCCGGCCTCCTCGGTCGCGTGGCGAACGGCCGCAGGGTCGGTCGAGTCAAGAACGGAGACGGCGATCCCGGTACGGGACATCGGGAATGAACGAGCAAGGACTTCGGGGGCGAGCGACGAGCCACCCATGCCGCACACGAGGGCGCGCGTGAACCCTTCTGCCGCGGCCGCCTCACCGAAAGCAGTCAGCTCAGCGGTGCGTTCCGAGAAGTCCTCCGGTGCGTCCAGCCAGCCGAGCCGGCCGGCGATGCGCTCCTTGATCTGCTCATCATCCGACCACATGGTGGGGTCTCGCGCCCACAGGCGTTCAGCCCACTTCCCGTCCAGGGCGCGGGTGATGGCGTCCTCCACCGGACCGCGCAACGCGCTGGGGAGACGCATGGGCAGGTCGAACGGCGCGTCCAGCACTGTCGCGCGAGGGATGGGCGTGGCCGGCGCGTCAGTCATTCCGTGGCTCCCCTGTCGCCCGGAACGCCATGTCCGCCTGGCACGGCCTCGTGATCAGGAACGTCGCCCGGCCCGACGTGATCGGGCGCCGGCGATACGACGCCGCGGAGGTCTCCCGTGAGCACCGCTCTGGCGACCTCCACGGTCCGTTCGACGGTGAAGCCGAAGCGCTCGAAGATGTCCTGGGCGGGGGCCGATGCACCGAAGCGCTCGATGGCGAGCATGGCTCCCTCCGGACCCACCCAACGGTCCCAACCGAGTGACGCGCCCGCCTCGATGCTCACGCGCTTGGTGCATTCACGCGGCAGGACATGCTCGCGGTACGGCTCATCCTGCGCCTCGAAGCGCTCCCAGCAGGGCATCGAGACGACGCGCGTGCGGATGCCCTCGGAGGAGAGCTCCTGGCGGGCGGCCATGGCCAACTGCAGCTCCGAACCGGTAGCCAGGAGGATGAGGTCGGGCGGGGCCGGGTCGCCGTCCCGATCTACGGCATCGGCCAGAACGTAGGCTCCCCGTGCCACGCCCCTGCTGGCTCTCTCCGCGGTGCCTTCCAGCGTGGGGAGCTTCTGGCGCGTGAAGGCAAGGGCCACGGGCCCGTCGCGACGCTCAACGGCCAGTCGCCACGCTGCCACAGCCTCGTTCGCGTCACCGGGTCGCACGAACCAGAGGTTGGGCATGGCGCGCAGTGAGGCATAGTGCTCCACGGGCTGGTGGGTCGGTCCGTCCTCGCCAAGCCCGACCGAGTCGTGTGTCCACACGTAGATGACGTGCAGCCGCGAAAGGGCCGCCAGCCGCACGCTGCCGCGCATGTAGTCGCTGAAGTTCAGGAACGTCCCGGCGTACGGCATCAAGGCGCCGTGATAGGCGATGCCGTTGACGGCACCACCCATGGCGTGCTCGCGGACCCCGAAGCGCAGGTTGCGGCCGGCCTCGTCCGCCGCGAAGTCGCCGCCGCCCTTGATATCCGTCAGGTTGCTCTCGGAGAGGTCTGCGGCACCGCCGAAGAGCTCGGGCAGCGTCGCGCCCAGGATCTGAAGCGTGTCGGCCGACGCGTTGCGCGTGGCGACCGCGTCTCCCACCTCGTAGCTCGGCAGATCTGCGTCCCAGCCCTCGGGCAGGGTGCCGGCGATGCGACGCTCCAGCTCTCGCGCCTCGGTCGGGTGCGCCTCAGCGTGGGCCGCCAGGCGCGAGTCCCAATCGCGCACCAGCTCCTCGCCGCGTGGCACGGCCTTTCGAAACGACTCCAGGGCCGCCTCGGGGATGTGGAACGACTCCTCCGGGTCCCAGCCGTAGGCCTCCTTGGTGAGGCGCACCTCGTCCGGGCCGAGCGGCGATCCGTGGGCCTTCTGCGTGCCCTGCTTGTTGGGTGACCCGTGACCGATCTCCGTGCGCACCGCGATGAGGCTCGGTCGCGGGTCCTTTCGGGCGGCCGAGAGGGCGGCCTCGATCGCCTCCAGGTCAGTACCGTCCTGGACCCGGCGCGTGTCCCAGCCGTACGCCTCGAAGCGCTTCAGCACGTCCTCCGACCAGGCCATCCCCGTCGGTCCATCGAGCTGGACGTGGTTGTCATCCCACATGAAGACCAGCTTGCCCAGGCGCAGGTGGCCAGCCAGGCTGGCTGCCTCGGCCGAGATGCCCTCCTGAAGATCGCCATCCGAGCAGATGCCGTACGTCCAGTGGTCGATGAGTTCGTGCCCGGGCCGGTTGAACTCCCCGGCCAGACGTCGCTCGGCGATGGCCATGCCGACGGCGTTCGCGAAACCCTGACCCAGCGGTCCGGTGGTGGCGTCCACACCCGGCGTGAGCCCGTACTCGGGGTGACCCGGGGTTCGCGATCCGTACTGGCGGAACTGGTTGATCTCCTCCAGCGAGAGGTCATATCCGGTCAGGTGCAGCAGCGAGTAGAGCAGCATGCTGGCGTGGCCGGCGGACAGGACGAAGCGGTCGCGGTCGAACCAGTCGGCAGAGGTGGGCGCGTGGCGCAGGAAGCGTGTCCACAGCACGTAGGCCATGGGCGCGGCACCCATCGGTGCGCCGGGGTGGCCGCTGTTGGCCTTCTGCACGCCATCGATGGAGAGCGTGCGGATGGTGTCGACGGCCAACTGGTGGTCGACGGCCTGGGATCGTCGCGCGGTCACGGTCATGTGTCGGCCATGATAGGGGTCGAGGGTGAACGGCTCATCAACGAGGTCCGACTTGTCTCTCTCAGCTTCATCACGGATCGGACTGCGGCGGGGCGCGGGTCGGAGGCGTGCGGCCGTCGTTCCGCGTCTGGTGGTCCTTGGCGACGTGGTGTTGGACATCGTGGCCAGGAGCGATGGCCCCCTGGAGCCGGCTTCCGATGTGCCGGGCACGGTGCGTTTCCGGGCCGGTGGCTCAGCGGCCAACACGGCACGGGCGTTTGCCGGACTGGGCGGTCGCAGCACCTTCATAGGCGCGGTCGGAGGCGATCGGTGGGCACGTCGGCTGACGGCCGCCCTGCGGGCGGAGAGCGTCACCGTGCAGGCCGTGCCGAAGGCGCGACCGACGGCCCGGCTCGTCGTGCTGGTCGGGTCTGACGGCGAGCGCTCGTTCGTGGTCGAGCGAGGAGCCGCGGACGCACTGGAGGCCAGGGATCTGGAGGAGGCATGGTTCCGGTCCTGCGATGCGCTCCACCTCCCCGGCTACTCGCTCTTCGCGGAGCCGCTGGCGGGTGCGGCGAGACGGGGAGCCGCGATGGCACGCGAACGGGAAGCCGTGGTCTCGGTGGATCTTGCGTCCCGGGCGCCGTTGCTGGCCATGGGCAGGCGTCGAGCGTGGCAGGTCCTGGGGGAAGTTCGGCCGTCGGTCATCTTCGGCAACGTCGGGGAGGTAACAGCCCTCACCGGTGAGCGTCGGGAGGAGCGGCTGCTCGGCCTGGCGCCCCTCGTCGTGGTGAAGGAGGGCGCTGCTGGCTGCCGTGTGCTGGCACGTGTCGGGGAGGGCTCGGAGGTGTTGCGCCTGGCCGTGGCCACGACACGGATCGCCGCGCGGGACACGACCGGGGCGGGTGACGCGTTCGATGCGGGCTTTCTCCATTCCATCCTTTCAGCCCGCCGGGAGGCTGGCTCACTGCCAGGTGATCCGGGCTCCCTGCCGCGCGATCCCGGCGCCCTTCGCCGGGCGGCCCTGGCTGGCCATCGAGCCGCAGCTGCGCTGCTCCGCTCGCCCCGCGCGGAGCTGACCGATCGATGAGGTCGCGCACAGAGGCGCCACCGCTGGAAGTGGCCCCGGAGGTCGCAGCCGCGCTCGCCGAAGGGCGCCCGGTCGTGGCCCTGGAGTCGACGCTCATCACGCACGGCCTGCCCTTCCCGCACAATCTCGAGGCAGCCTCGCGAGCGGAGGATGCCGTTCGTGCGGGCGGCGCGGTACCGGCCACGGTGGCCATAGGCGGAGGTGCCATCAGGGTGGGCCTGGACCGCGGCGGATTGGAGGAGCTTGCCCAGGTCGTCGGTGCCTGGAAGGTGACGCGCCAGAACATGGCCGCGGCCCTGGGACGGGGCGCTTGGTCAGGGACGACCGTGTCGGCCACGATGATCGCCGCGCGCATGGCTGGCGTCGAGGTCTTCGCCACGGGTGGCATCGGTGGCGTCCATCGCGGTGGTGAGCGATCGATGGACATCTCCGCGGACCTCGACGAGCTGGCTCGCACGCCCGTGGCCGTGGTCTGTGCCGGGCCCAAGTCGATCCTGGACGTGCCGCGCACGCTTGAGGTGCTGGAGACTCGGGGCGTGCCGGTGGTCGGCTGGGACACGGATGAGCTGGCGGGGTTCTTCAGCGTGGCATCTGGCATCTCCTTGGCCCAGCGAGTCGGCTCAGCGCGTGAGGCTGCTGACCTCGTGCGGCGTCAGCGCGCGCTGGGGCTCGCCTCGGGGATCCTGTTCTGCGTTCCCATCCCGGCCCAGGCGGCGCTGCCGCGCGAGATCACGGAGCTGGCCATCGGGCAAGCTGAGGCAGAGGCAGCCGCCGCTGGTGTACGTGGGCCGCGCAGCACACCCTGGATCCTTTCCCGTGTCGCAGAGTTGACCGAGGGCCGTTCCGTCCAGGCCAACCTCGCGCTCATCGAGAACGACGCGCGGGTAGGGGCCGAGCTCGCCACCGCTCTTGCGGCGAAGTAGCGGTGCTCAAGGCCGGGCCACCGGAGCCGGGTTCCGTCGAGCAGACGCCACGAGGCGGAGGATTCGCCATTCATCACCCCCGGGTGATGGTAAGTGGGTATGAGCGCCCCGAAAGCACACTCATCATCCCCGGTGATCAGTGGTGAAGGTCCCACGCTTGCAGCGGCGGACTCACCCCGGCCGTTGGCACACACCATCATCCCCGGTGATAAGTGGCGGAAACCGACGACGCACGCTCATCCGGCGCCGAGGGACGCCCGCCACGCTGCCGATGAACGCGGCAAGAAGTGGCAGCCAGAAGAGACTCAACGGGCTACCTTGGCACGTCGGCATCGACAAGGGCGGCCCTGTTCGCTAGGATGCGCTTCGCTCCCGACCACGGACCCGGCGACGCCGCGCCTTTCACGGGCCCCGACTCGAGCGACGAGCTGTCGTCATCGCCTGCCGAGGGCGGCTGTCCGATCGACCCCGACCGATCCTGCTGACCCGATCGACCCAGTCGACCTTCACATCTCGGGGGTTCACCGTGTCCTCACCGACATCCACGCTGGCCATCGACGCGCGCGACGTGCGCCGCGTCTACAAGGCCAAGCCGGCACCCATAGTCGCACTGGAGAGCATCGACCTGGAGGTCGGCCCCGGCGAGTTCTTCGGCCTGCTCGGGCCCAATGGGGCGGGAAAGACGACGCTCATCAAGATCCTCACCACGCTGCTGCTGCCAACATCGGGCACCGCCCGTGTGTTCGGCTTCGATGTCTCGCGGCAACACGCGCAGATCCGCCGGATCATGAATATCGTCTCCGGCGGGGAGCAGTCGGGCTACGGCCTGCTCCAGGTGCGCGAGCAACTCTGGATGTTCAGCCAGTTCTACGGCATCGGCGCGCGCGAGGGCTGGCGCCGTGTGGACGAGCTGGTCGACCTGGTCGGCCTGCAGGAGCAGCGCGTCCAGAAGGTCTCCTCGCTCTCCACCGGCCAGCGCCAGAAGCTGAACTTCGCGCGCGGCCTGCTCAACGACCCGTGGATCTTCTTCCTGGATGAACCCACCCTGGGCCTTGACGTGTCGGCGGCTCGCGCGGTGCGGGAGCTGGTGGTCGAGTGGAAGGCGGCCGTGCCAGGTCGGACGATCCTGCTCACCTCGCACTACATGGCGGAGGTGGAGGAGCTGTGCGAACGGCTGGCCATCGTCGATCGGGGGCGGATCCTGGCCATCGGCACGCCGGACGAGCTCAAGAAGCGCGTCCAGCGCGAGTCGATCTTCGAGCTGGAGCTGGACCGGCTGGCGGGCGGGACGGAGGCGCTGGCGGCGCTGCCCGGTGTGGTCGACGCTTCGCTTCCCAGCCGCGCGGACGCGCCCGGCGGTGAGCCGCATCGGACGGTGCTGGTCAAGCTTGCCCTGGACGACGATGGCGCGCTGGGCGGTGTGGTCTCGGCGCTGGCCGGTCTGAACGCCAACATCGTGGCCCTGAAGAAGTCGGAGCCCTCGCTGGAGGACGTCTTCATCGAGCTCGTGGGTCGTGGCTTCGAGACTCCGGAAGAAGCCGAGGCCGCGCCGCGATGACCATCCAGGACCGGCCATGAGCGCTGCCCAACCGCGGAGCCCGTACGTCTACAGGCCCAGTCGGAGCCCGCAGGACGCTGCCCAGTGGCCAGCGCGCCGCGTGCTTGTCACCAACCTCCGCACGATCTCGGGCCGTGCCTACCCGCGTGTCATCGGCATGTTTCGAGAGCCGTCGTGGCTCTTCTTCGAGATCCTGCTGCCGTTCCTGACGACATCCGCCTTCGTCTTCGTCTATCGAGCACTGGCCGCGCCGCCGGAGTACGTCGGCTTCGTCGTGCTGGGTGGCGCCATGACCGCCTTTTGGCTCAACGTCATGTGGCTGATGGCGGCACAGCTCTACTGGGAGAAAGACCAGGGGAACCTGGAGCTCTACTTCGCAGCACCGATCAGCATGATGAGCGTGCTGCTGGGCATGGCCATCGGCGGGTTGCTGATGAGCTGCTTCCGGGCGGCGGTCGTACTCATCGTGGGTACGCTCCTCTACGGCGTGGTATTTGCCATCGACCAGTGGTTCCTCCTGCTCGCGGTGTTCTTCCTGACCCTCGCCGCGCTCTATGGCCTGGGCATGGTCCTGGCCACGTTATTCCTCCTCTGGGGCCGAGAGGCATGGCACGCGACGCAACTGCTCCAGGAGCCGGTCTACTTCGTTTCGGGACTCAACTTTCCCGTGGCGCGCCTGGGCACTTTGGGCGCGGCGGCCATCTCCGTCATCCCCCTCGCGGTTGGCCTGGACGCGATGCGGCAACTGGCCTTCGCCGGCTCGCCCGAGACGGCCGGTGCGCTCTCGCCGGACGTCGAGGCGTTGATCCTGGTGGCGATGGCCGCCTTCTTCATCGCCCTGGCGCGGCTCCTCC
>JALZLQ010000189.1 GCA_030858605.1 Chloroflexota bacterium | reverse complement strand
GGGCACGGCGCCCACGCTCGTATTCGTGGAGGTGCGCAGCCGCTCCAGCTCTCGTTTCGGGGCGCCGGAGGAGACGACAGGCTCGGCCAAGATCGCACGCACCTATCGAGCCGCCTTCGCGCTCCTGCGCCAGCGCCGGCTGCCGGATGCCCGTTCGCTGCCGCGGTTGCCCTGGCGCGTCGACCTCGTCACGGTCGATGCTCGGCCCATGGCCGGTCTCGCGCCGCAGGAAGCGCGGATCCGTCACATCCGCGGCGTGACGCCCGACTGAGCGCCTGTCGCTGCTGATCCTTCGACTGAGCGGCGCCGGCCGCGCGGACCACCCGACTCCCTCGGTCACCCGCCGGTCGACATCCCGCGCCACCGGTCGAACTCCATAGACGTTGAGCCTCCCGATCCCAGTCAGGTTTACATCGGCCGCTGCAGGACCTCTTGGTGACGCCCGGAACATGGCCCCGACCGGCCGAGAAGGGACCGTCTCGGGCCGCCACGCACGGACCCTGTGCTAGAATTCGCGCCGCTGTCCACTTGGACGGCACGAACGCGACGCTCGTCGCGTATCCCACACGCGCGCCACTCCCCACGGGGGTGCCGGCCGGAGCCTTGAGCGCTTTGCTGCCGGTCCGTGGATCACGAGGCTCGCGGAGGTCCTAACCGAACAGGAGCCACCCACCATGTCCGCTGTCTCGATGCGCCAACTCCTCGAAGCCGGGGTCCACTTCGGCCACCAGACTCGGCGTTGGAATCCCAAGATGCGTCCCTTCATCTTCGCGGAGCGCAACGGGATCCACATCATCGACCTGGCTCAGACGGTCAAGCGACTGGACGCCGCCCTGGACTTCGCCACCGACACCGTCTCGCGTGGTGACGCCATCCTGTTCGTGGGCACCAAGAAGCAGGCCCAGGAGCCCGTCGCTGAAGAGGCCACGCGCGCCGAGATGCCCTACGTCAACCAGCGCTGGCTGGGCGGCATGCTCACCAACTTCACCACCATCAAGAAGCGCCTAGGACTCCTCGAGCAGCTGGAGGCTCGGCAGCAGAACGGCGACTTCGACCGTATGTCCAAGAAGGAAGCATCCCGTCTGATGGACGAGATGACCCGCCTGCAGCGGATGCTCGGCGGGATGCGCAAGATGAAGCGGCTGCCGGGCGCGCTCTTCGTGGTCGACCCTCATCGTGAGCAGATCGCCATCACCGAGGCCAGGAAGCTGGAGATCCCGGTCATCGGTACCGGCGACACGAACGTCGATCCGGACGACCTCGACTACATCATCCCGGCCAATGACGACGCCATCCGCGCCATCCGGCTGCTCTGCCGACTGGTCGCCGACGCGTCGATCGAGGGCCTCGGCCAACGCTCGTCGCGAGCCGCCGAGCCGATGGTGGAGCAGGGTCCGATGGACGAGGACGAGGAGGCCTCGGACGAGATGGTCGCCGCCCTTGCGGCCGGCGGTACCTTCAGCTTCGCCCCGGAGCCCGATGAAGACGAGGCCCTGTTGCCCTCAGCGGGCATGGCTGACGATGGCGAGTCGGAAGGGGTGGCGAGCGCGGCCGAGGCGAGCGCCTCTACCACCGGCGATGCTGAAGTCGCACCAGGCTTCGAGCCGACTGCCGATGGCGAAGAGTCTCCGCCGCCGGCGAGCTGACTCCGAGCGAGTTCACGCGGCGACGCGGACCTCACGTCCACGCACGCCGCGGGTGCCCGACTCGCAGACCGATGGCACGCAACCGTTCACATCGCAACGAGGTCCCCAACTCCCATGGTCGATCAGATCCCAATCAGCGCAGAGCAGGTCAAGGAGCTGCGCGAGCGGACCGGTGCCGGTTTCATGGATTGCAAGCGAGCGCTGGCAGAGACCGGCGGGGACCTTGACGCTGCCGTGAGCCTCCTGCGCGAGCGCGGCCAGGCCGCGGCCGCCAAGAAGGCCGGTCGCGACGCCCGCGAAGGCGTGGTGGCCTCTTACATCCACGCCGGTGGCCGCCTGGGCGTGCTCATCGAGGTCAACTGCGAGACGGACTTCGTGGCACGCACGGAAGACTTCCAAAGACTGGTGCGGGACCTGGCCATGCAGGTCGCCGGTCTCATGCCGGAGTACCCCACGGTGGAGTCGATCCCCGCAGGGGTGCTGGAGGCGAAGCGTGTCGAGCTCATGGCCGACGAAGCACTCGCCGCCAAGCCCGAAGGGATCCGGGAGAAGATCGTGGATGGCCAGCTGCGCAAGTGGCAGCAGCAGGTCGTGCTCTACGAGCAGCCGTTCCGCGACACGGAGCAGACGGTCGGACAGTTGATCACGGACGCGATCGCGCGCATCGGTGAGAACATTCGCGTGCGTCGCTTCGTGCGCTATGCCCTCGGGGAGGAGCTGTGACCGAGGCCCCTCCGGCCAGCACGCTCGAAGGGTCGCCCACCGGGTCGGGACGATACAGCCGCATCCTGCTGAAGATCTCGGGCGAGGCGCTGCTCGGAAAGCGCTCCTATGGCGTGGACCCGGACGTATGCGTCTTCATCGCGCAGCAGCTCGGTCAGGTCCGAGCGAAGGGCGTGGAGGTGGCCGTGGTCGTCGGTGGCGGCAACATCTTCCGGGGCCTGGCCGCTTCGGCCAAGGGCATGGAGCGTGCCACGGCCGACTTCATGGGCATGCTGGCCACGGTCATGAATGCCCTGGCCCTCCAGGACGCCCTGGAGAAGGCTGACGTGCCCACCCGAGTGATGTCGGCCATCGCCATGAACGAGGTAGCGGAGCCATATATCCGCAGGCGCGCCATGAGGCACATGGAGAAGGGCCGCGTGGTCCTCCTCGCTGCGGGCACTGGCAACCCCTACTTCACGACCGACACAGCGGCCGCCCTGCGAGCCGTCGAGATGGGAGCCCAGGTCCTGCTGAAGGCAACCAAGGTGGATGGTGTCTACACGGCGGATCCGGCCCTCGACCCCGATGCACGTCGCCACGAACACCTGACCTACGCGCAGTTGCTGACCGACCGGTTGGGTGTGCTCGACTCGACGGCCGTCTCGCTGTGCATGGACAATGACCTGCCCATCGTCGTCTTCGACATGAATCGGCCGGACAACATCCGACGCGTGGCGATGGGCGAGCCGATCGGCACGCTGATCAACGGAGGGACCACCGATGAGCGATGAGGGCCTACAGGCGGCCGAGGGCCGCATGTCCCGCGCCATCGAGGCCATGGAGCGTGACTTCGGCAGCATCCGCACCGGCCGAGCCTCAACGAACCTGGTCGAGCGCATCCAGGTCGATTTCTACGGCACGCCTACCGCGCTGAACCAGCTGGCATCGCTCAGCGTGCCCGAGTCGCACACCATCGTCATCCAGCCCTGGGACCGCAGCGTGCTGGGTGCCATCGAGAAGGCCATCCAGCGCAGTGACATCGGGCTTACCCCCAATGTCGACGGGACCGTGGTGCGGCTCAACATCCCGCCATTGACGGAGGACCGTCGCAAGGACCTCGTCAAACTCGTCCACAAGCGCATGGAGGAGGCCAAGGTGGAGATTCGCAACCATCGGCGCGAGGCGACCGACGACATCCGCCGGCGCGAGCGTGATGGTGATGTCGGCGCGGACGACGCCCGCCGAGAGCAGGATCGCGTCCAGCAGTTGACCGACCGTTGGGTCGAGGAGGTCGACCGCGTGGGCAAGGCCAAGGAGCTGGAGATCATGGAGGTCTAGTGGCCGCCCTGGACGTGGTCGTGGCCGGGGAAGGACCCGAGGCGGTTGCCGAGGAGTTCGTGCCGCGGCACGTGGCCATCATCATGGATGGCAATCGCCGTTGGGCGCGCGAACGCGGCGTGCACGAGGCGGCGGGCCACGCGGCTGGCGTCGATGCCATCCGGCCCATCGTGGAACGCGCCCAACAGCGCGGCGTGAAGATCCTGTCGGTCTTCGCTTTCAGTCGCGAGAATTGGCAGCGCGCGCGCGGCGAGGTCGATACGCTCCTCTCGCTGCTTGATGCTGCCATCGCCGACTACACCCCTGATCTGGTCCGCCAGGGAGTGCGCGTGCAGCTCCTGGGACGCCAGGATGAGCTGGCCACTTCCACTCGCGAGTCCATCGAGGAGGCACTCCGCGCGACTGCGGCGGGCAGCGCCATGACCCTCAACGTGGCCTTCAATTACTCGGGGCGCTGCGAGATCGTGGATGCCGCTCGGCGGTGCCTGGCCGATGGGCTGAGCATCGACCAGATCGACGAGGATGCCCTTGCATCACGCCTGTACACGCCACAGCCTTCCGAGCTCGATCTCCTCATCCGGACCGGTGGCGACCAGCGCGTCTCCAATTTCCTGCTGTGGCAGGCGGCCTACGCCGAGTTCTATTTCACCGATCGCTACTGGCCCGACTTCGACCCAGCTGCCTTCGACACGGCGCTGGCCGAGTACGCCCGCCGCTCGCGACGCTTCGGCCGCTAGCCGCTCGTGCTGCGCCAGCGCCTCCTGAGCGCGGCGATCCTGGCGCCAGTCGTCGTACTGGTCTTCCTGGCCGGCGCGCCGTGGATCACCCTGGGCGTGGCCATCCTGGCGCTGCTCGCGTCACACGAGGTGTTCCGCCTGCTGGCCCTGGCCGGACTTCCCGGTGAGCGGACGATCGGACTGGTGGCAGCACCGATAGCCGTCCTGGGCATCTCCGCCGCGGATCACGACGGTGCGGCGCTGGCCTTCGTGGCGACCGTGATCATCATGTCGGCCATCGCCGCCTTTCGACGAAGTCTGGCGCGTGACGGCTTCCTGGCCTGGACGAGCACGGCCTTTGGCGCGCTCTACGTGTCGCTGCTCGCTTTCCTGCCGGCCATCATGGAGGTCGCCCCCGCGGTCGCTGCCGGGGCGCCTCTGGAGGGGTTCCTGGACGGCGGCCGGGTGTGGCTCCTCGTGCTGGTCCTGACCGTATGGAGCTACGACACCTTCGCCTATCTGGTCGGTAGAGCCCTCAAGCGGGGCCGGTTCCTGGGCCACATCTCGCCCAGCAAGACTTGGAGCGGCGTCATCGGCGGCACGGTAGCAGCGGTCATCGTGTGTGCCGTGCTGGTCGTGGCCACGGGCCAGCCCTTCCTGGGCGGCCTCTTCCTGGGCCTGCTCATCGCGGTCACCGCGCAGGCCGGTGACGTGGCCGAGTCGCTGCTCAAGCGTGCTGCCGGGGCCAAGGACTCGGGTTCATCGATACCGGGCCACGGCGGCATCCTGGACAGGATCGATTCGTTCCTCTTCGCTGCGCCGGGCATGTATGCCGGGCTGATCCTGCTGGCTGCGATCGGCGTGGGTAGACCGGCATGAGCAGCACGGACTCGGGTCCACAGCGCGTGGCTGTGCTGGGATCAACCGGTTCGATCGGACGCCAGACGCTGGACGTACTGGCCGCCGCTCCACATCGTTTCCAGGTGGTCGCGCTGGCCGCCGGCTCCGACCACGGCTCGCTCTCTGCCCAGGCATCGGCCTTTGGCGCGCGCGCCGTGGCCCTCGCCGACGGCCCGGCCGCGGAACGACTCGAGCTGCCGGATGGTGTACGGCTGGAGCCGGGGCCTGATGCTCTGGAGCGACTGGCTACGCGGGATGACGTAGATCTGGTCATCGTGGCCACCGGCGGCATCGTGGCGCTCCGACCGGTGCTGGCGGCTCTTGCCGCGGGCAAGGTGGTGGCCACGGCCAACAAGGAGACACTGGTGGCCGGTGGGCATCTGGTGATGCCCCTGGCACGCGCGCAGGCGGCTCGTGTAGCCCAGCGTGACGCGGCCGATTCATTCGCCTCGGCGCTTGCCTGGCTGCGCCCCATCGACTCGGAGCACTCCGCCCTGTGGCAGTGCCTGGTGGGTGAGCGGATGAGCGAGGTCCATGGACTGATCCTTACGGCTTCCGGCGGGCCGTTCCGCGACTGGTCCGCGGAGCGCCTGGCCGGCGCCACGCATCAGGATGCCCTGGCCCACCCCACTTGGGACATGGGCGCCAAGATCACCATCGACTCTGCGACCCTCATGAACAAGGGCCTGGAGGTCGTGGAGGCGCACTGGCTGTACGATGTCGACCTGCCGAGGATCAGCGTCGTCATCCACCCGCAGAGCCTCATCCACTCCCTGGTCGAGTTCGTCGACGGCTCGATCAAGGCACAGCTCGGACTACCTGACATGCGCATCCCCATCCAGTACGCGGTGACGTACCCCCACCGCACGCCGGGCCCGGCCCCGCGGCTGGACCTCCTGGAGCACCCCACCATGACCTTCGAAGCGCCCGACAGCGCCCGATTCCCGGCGCTGGACATCTGTCGCGCCGCGGCAGAGGGGGGACCCTGGGCGACTGCCGCTCTGATTGCCGCCGATGAGATCGCCGTGGAGCGCTTCCTGGGTGGCAGCCTCAGCTTCACGGGCATCGCAGGGCTGGTGGGAGATGCCGTCGACCGCTTCGGGCAAGGCACCGGGGAGCCTGGGGTGGAGGCACTGATCACCCTGGACGCCGAGGTGCGTTCCTGGTCCAGGTCTGCCGCTCCGCGGCAGTCGAGCTGAGCATGGCGATCCTCGATGGCGTCATCAATATCCTCCTGCTCCTGGTCATCCTGGTCGCCCTGGTGGTCATCCACGAGTTCGGCCACTTCGTCATGGCCCGCCGGGCCAAGGTCCGCGTCCACGAGTTCGGCATCGGCTTCCCGCCGCGGGCCAAGGTCATCGGCCGAGACTCGGAGACCATCTACACGCTCAACTGGCTGCCCATCGGCGGTTTCGTAAGGCTGGAGGCGGAGGAGGGCGAGTCCGACGATCCCCGCGCCTTCGTCAACCAGAGGCTGGGCACGCGGCTCGTGATCCTGCTGGCCGGGGTGGTCATGAACATCCTGCTGGCCGTACTGATCTTCTCGCTCATCGCTGGCTTCGCCGATCCTGTCTACAACGCTCGCATCGGCAGCGTCCAGCCCGATTCGCCGGCCGCAGCCGTTGACCTGCAGGGCGGACAGCAGGTCGAGACCGACCCCCAGGGCACACCCATCTATGACGACACGGGCGACCTCATCCTGGCCATCGACGGGCAGCGCTTCGCCGTCTTCGACCACGTGGGCCTGACCAGAGACCCGCCCCAGAGCGCGTACCTGAGATCGCGTGCAGGTCAGCCCGTGGTCCTCACCCTGCAGCGAGCGGACGGCAGCGTCCAGGACGTGACGGTGACCCTGCGGCCGCCTGGCCAGCCCACGGAGGGAGTGCTGGGTGTCGTCTTCAACGCGTTCCCGCTGGAGGACGTGACACGCGACCCGGTCGATGCCCTGGCCACCGGGCTGCGGCGCACGCTGGACGCCTCGACACTCATCCTGCGCGGCCTGCGCGACCTCATCACCAACATCACCAATCCGCAGGTCTCCGGACCCGTGGGCATCGTCTCCACGGTGGGCTCTTTCCGGTCCGAGCTGCCGCCCATCTTCATGCTCTGGCTGATCGGCCTGCTGTCGGCCAACCTGGCCGTGGTCAACGCGCTTCCCTTCCCGCCCATGGATGGTGGCCGTGTGGCCGTCTCGCTCATCCAGGCCCTGAGCGGGAACCGCGTAACGCCATCGGTCGAGAGGTTCGTCTACCTGGCGGGCTTCGTGTTGCTCATGGGGCTGCTCGTCTGGATCACGTTCTTCGACGTGGGCCTGCTCCAACGCCGGACCTGATCCGGGCATGGCAGCGAGCGGTCGTTCCTCGGCGCTCGACGCTGGTCCCCAGGATGGGCCACCCTCGTCAGGCCGAGTGCCGGTGACTCCCCACGTGCCCGTGGAGGGCGAGTTGCACATGCCTGGCCGGCGAGCTTCCGTCACGGTGAATGTCGGCGGGGTCCTGGTCGGCTCGCGCCATCCGGTGGTCGTCCAGTCGATGACCAACACGGACACCGCGGACGTCGATGGCACCGCTCTCCAGGTGGCGGCTCTGGCCCATGCCGGCAGTGAGCTGGTGCGCGTGACGGTCAACAACGATGCCGCGGCGGCTGCCGTGCCCGAGATGGTGCGCAAGGTGCGGGACCTGGGCATCGCCGCACCCATCGTGGGCGACTTCCACTACAACGGCCACAAGCTGCTGGTGGAGTTCCCGGAGATGGCTCGTGCGCTGGACAAGTACCGTATCAACCCCGGCAACGTCGGTGCCAAGCGTCACGATGAGCACTTCGCGACCATCGTCCGGGTCGCCATCGAGCAGGGCAAGCCGGTG
>JALZLQ010000175.1 GCA_030858605.1 Chloroflexota bacterium | reverse complement strand
TCACGGTCACGGACGGCACCTTCAGTGCCGACCTGACCCTCGGTCCCGGATCCTGGACCATCACTGTCACGGCATCGGCCACGGGCCAGGCGGATGCGGTCGCGACGCGCACGGTGGAAGTCGCGTTCGAGGGCCTCGTGGTGACCGTGGAGGCCGTCGGCGGCAATGCCTACATCCAGGCCTGGGTGGACGGCGAGCCTAGCCAGCAGAAGATCCTTCGGAGCGGCCGATCCGCCACCTTCACGGCCGAGCAGAACGTCCTGATCCGCACCGGTAACGCCGGTTTCACCCACTTCACGGTGAATGGTGATGACCTCGGGGCGCTGGGCGGAGTCGGTCAGGTGGAGAATTGGCTGTTCGAGCTGGGGGAGCCACCTCGTCGCAGCCTGTGAGCGAGCTCGATGCGCTCATCGAGACGGCTCGACGTGTACAGGCGGCGTGCATCGATGCAGGCTTCTCCCTTTCCATCGCTGAGAGCTGCACCGGAGGGCTGATCGGCCACGTGCTCACCGAAGTCGCGGGTTCAAGCGCGTACTTCGCCGGCGGCGCGATCACCTACAGCGACGCGCTCAAGCGCACCGTCCTGCGGGTCGCGGAGAGCACTCTCCAGGCACACGGCGCGGTCTCTGCCCAAACGGCCGTGGCTATGGCAGATGGCGCGCGAGAGGCATTCCAGACAGACCTCTCGGTCGCCGTGACAGGTGTCGCCGGGCCATCCGGTGGCTCGCCACAGAAGCCCGTGGGACTGACCTACGTGGCCGTGGCGGACACCACGGGCCACGATGTGCGGCGCTTCGTCTGGCGCGGCAACCGCACAGAGAACAAGCGAGCCAGCGCCCAGGCCGCCCTCGACCTTCTCTTGGAGCGGCTGGCGGGCACAGGTTGACGCGCAGCGTCGCGGAGATCGGGGCGGGCCTGGCGCCGGCGCGCGCAGCCAGGCCCATCGCGGACGGTGACCGGCTGCACGTGATCGGAGCATCGGGAGCGGGCGCTTCGGCGGCTGCCTTGCTGGCTTCTCGGGCGGGTGCGCTGGTGACCGGCTGCGACGCTGGTGGGCCATCGCCTTACAGTGCCGCCCTGACGGCGGCAGGCATTCCTCTCGTCTGGAAGCACTCTTCGGATCACCTATCCCGTGGCGATCGAGCGGCCGTCACCAAGGCCCTCACCTCGGTCGAGCCCGACCATCCGGAGCTCATCGCCGCCCGGCGGCTAGGGGTGCCACTCGAGGCCTGGCAGCAGATCGTGGCCGACGCGGCAGCAACGGCCAGCCAGCAGCTGGTAGCGGTTGCCGGTACGCATGGCAAATCGACCTCGTCGGGGTGGCTGTTGCACGTGCTGGTCCAGGCGGGACGCGATCCCTCCGCATTCGTGGGTGCGCTGCTCCCCTCGACCCTGACCGGGGGAGCTCCGGGCACCGCGCGCTGGGGCTCGGGCGACTCGTTCGTGGTGGAGGCTGACGAGTACGCCGGCAACTTCGATCCTTACCGACCCGCCATGAGCGTGCTGCTCAACGTCGAGTGGGATCATCCCGACGTCTTCGCCGACGAGGCTGCCGTGATAGGTACGTTCGAGGGGTGGCTGATCGCGGCAGACCTTGCGGCGGGCGAAGCAGGGGAGGGGCACGTCGTGGTCGCCAACGTGGGCGATCCCGGTGTGGCGCGCTTGCTGGACAAATCGAGCGCCGCACTCTCAGCAGCGACGGTCGTCCGCGTGGCGCTAGCGAACGAGGTCAGCAGCGTGCCTGCGGACGCGACCATCATCGGACGGGCGGGCCGTGCCGCAAGCGGCGAGGAAAGACTCACGACCCTCGACATCGCGGGACTCGAGGGTTGGCCAGGGCCTGTCCCGCTGCGTCTGGGTGGTCGCCACAATGCCGCCAATGCTCTTTGCGTGGCAGCGGCAGCCTCTTCCCTGGGCGTTCCTGCGTCCGCGATCGCGGCTGGTATCTCGTCCTTCCCGGGCGTGGGCCGCCGGATGGAGCTGAAAGGCGAGCCGCGCGGAGTGACGGTCCTGGACGACTATGGCCATCATCCGACGGCTATCGCGGCGACCCTCGCGGCGGTGCGCGAGCGCTACCCCGGCCGGCCGGTCTGGGCCGTGTACGAGCCGCTGACCTTCCACCGCACAGCAGAGATGCTTGATGCCTTCGCGTCCGTGCTTGCGACGGCCGACCGGACGGTGATCGCGGACATCTGGGCAGGTCGCGACCCCGACACCACCATCACCAGCGCCGAGGCGCTTGCTAGCGCCGTCTCCGCTCACGGTGGCCCGCCGGCCACGGCGCCCGGGTCGGTCGAGCGAACTGCGGATCACCTGGCGGGGCGCGTCCGCACGGGCGACGTCGTGCTGGTCATGGGAGGCGGTCGGTCATACGTCATCGCGGAGCGCCTCGTCGCTCTCCTCGGAGAGCCATCGGCCACAGCCCGCTAGACTCTTGGCCGATGGAGCCATTGATGCACGGGGATGGCCAGGACGTCCTCGAGCGCTACAAGCGCGCCTGGGAAGCTCGTGACGTGGACGCCATCATGGAGCTGTACGCGGCGGATGCCGAGCACCGGGACGACCCGTTCCGGGATCCACGGCTGGGAGCCAACGCGATCCGGGCCATGTGGAACGACATCGCGACGAACGAGGTGAACGTGGAGTTCGATGCCGAGCGGATATGGGTCTCCGGTCGGACCGTGCTCGCCTCCTGGCACGCGGCGTACACCGACGCGACGAACGGCGACCGGATGAGGATACGCGGCTTCGCCATCCTGGAGCTGGATCCCGCGGGCCTGATCAAGCGTTTGCGAGAGTGGCCGGTCTCCAGGGTCGTGGGTCGGGACAGCACCTACAGTCCGGTGAGGAGGCCAGAGAGTGGCGGGTGACATCTCGTTCGATGTCGTGAGCGACTTCGACCGGCAGGAATTGATCAACGCGCTGGATCAGGCGCGTCGTGAGTTTGGCACGCGCTACGACTTCAAGGGCGCGAAGGCCGAGATCGAGCTGAGCAAGGGTGAGCTGGTCATCCATGCCGACTCTGAGCTCCGAACGAAGTCCATCCAGGACCTCATCGAAAGCAAGGCCATCCGGCGGAGCCTCTCGCTCAAGATCTTCGACTGGGGCAAGATCGAGCCCGCGGGGGGCAGCACGGTGCGCCAGAAAGCCGGCTTGCGCAGCGGCCTGCCCGAGGACGTGGCCAAGAAGATCAGCAAGATGATCCGCGACGACTTCCCCAAGGTGAAGTCGCAGATCCAGGGTGACGCGGTGCGGGTCAGCAGCAAGAGCCGCGATGAGCTCCAGCGGGTCATCGCCCGGCTGCGCGAGGAGTCGGAAGCCATGCCCGTCGCATTGCAGTTCGAGAACTACCGCTAGGAGCCCCGGCCTTGATGCAGTCCAGCCGCGTTGGCCGGATCGTGATGATCATCATCACCGTCCTGGTCCTGGTGGCCTTCACCACGATGATGTTCCAGTTCCCGATCGGCTCGTGAGCGACCCACAGGAGCCGACCGAGCCGACCGAGCCGACTGAACCGCTGCCCGAGGCGCCGACCGAGTCGCAGGAACCAGCCGAGACGCCGACTGATGCGCCGACTGGTCTGCCGGACGTCCGCGACCAGATCGCCTCCGACGTGCCGCCCCCGCCGCGATCCGACGAGCCGTCAAATGAACCGCCGACCGCACCTCCGACCGCGACATCGGTAGAACTGCCAGTCGCCGAGCCGCCGCGGGCGGAGGGGCCGCCGCGGACCGTGGGCCGTGCCATCGCTGATCGTCTGGCTGCCGCTGGAGCGCGCTACGCCTTTACCGTGCCAGGCGAGTCGTTCCTCGGTCTCCTCGACGGACTGACGGAGAGCGGCATCCAGATCGTGGCCACGCGACACGAGGGCGGAGCCGCATTCATGGCCAGTGCGGCCACCCAGCTGGCCGGCCGCCCGCAGTTGTGCCTTGCCACGCGCGCCGTTGGCGCCGCCAACCTGGCCATCGGGATGCATGCCGCCCGAGCCGATTCGGTGCCGATGATCGCGCTGGTGGGGCAGGTGCCGCGACGGTTCCGGGGGCGAGAGGCGTTCCAGGAAGCCGACTTGGTGGGCTCGCTCGGCCGCCTGGCCAAGTGGGCCGTGGAGATCGACGAGCCACGCCGCGTCGAGGCGGCCCTGACAGAGGCGCTTCAGCGAGCGCAGTCTGGTCGGCCGGGGCCGGTGCTCATCTCCCTGCCGGAGGATCTGCTCGACATGCGCGCCGCGGGCGGGGGAGCGTCCTCATCCAGCCATGCCGCCGCTGCGGCGACCGCTGTCCCACGTCCACCCGCCCCGGACAGCGACGCGATCCGGGCAGTGCTTCGGCTGATGACCGCCTCTCGGCGTGGCGTCATCCTTGCCGGCGGCGGCGTGATCCGTGCCAACGCGAGTCGCCGCGTCCTGCGCCTCGCGGAAGCACTGGGAGTGCCCGTCATCGCTGGCTGGCGCCGGCCAGATGTCGTTCCCAATGGTCACCCGCTCTACCTGGGCATGGCCGGCTACTCCGCACCCTCCACCGTGAGGAGGCGGCTCGTGGAAGCCGACGTGGTCCTCGTCCTGGGCAGCCGCCTGAACGAGATCACTTCATTCGGCTACCGGGTCCCGGCCGCCGGATCGCAGTGGGCCCAGGTCGACCTGGAACCGCGCCAGGCCGCTCATGGCCTGTCCGCGCCGACCATCGCCCTGACCGCCGACATCGGACGTTTCGTCGACGAGGCTCTTTCGCTCCTGCGGGCCGGTGCCGTCCACGCGGAGACTCGCGAGGCGCGGCTGAAGGGTGCCGCGGACGATCGCCAAGGGTACCTCGCCGCCAGCACCGTGGACGGAGGCGCCTGGGAAGGGCCTGGGGTCCATCCCGGTCGGGTCGTCGCGGAGCTGCGACGTCAGCTCAGCGCGGAGGCCATCATCACCACCGACGCGGGCAACTTTGGTGGCTGGCTGCACCGTGGCTATCGATTCCGCCGAGCCGGCACCTTCCTGGGCACGACGGCCGGGGCCATGGGCTACGGCCTCCCAGCGGCCATCGCCGCGTGCCTTCTCCACCCCCGACGCCAGGTCGTGGCGATGTGCGGTGACGGCGGCTTCGCCATGAGCATGAACGAGCTGGAGACCGCGGTCCGGCTGGGCGTCTCACCGGTGGCGATCGTCCACGACAATCAGCGCTACGGCACGATCCGCATGCACCAGGATCGCGAGGGCCGGCCAGCGGCGGGCACGGACCTGGGACCGATCGACTTCGCGGCTGCCGCTCAGGCGATGGGCGCCCTGGGCATCAGCGTCGACCGTGATGATCAGGTCCCGGACGCCATACGTGAGGCACTCTCGGCGCGCCGGCCGGCGGTCATCCACATGGTGCTGGATCGGGCCTGGGTCTCGGTCGACCAGCCAGCCGTCACCGAGGAACCGGTATCTCCAGAGGAGTGAACCCTGAGGCATCGATCGGGCGGCACATGGCCAGTGCGCCGTATGCGCGCCCAGAGTCAGCGTCCGTGCCGGACTCCGTCACCATGAAGCCCAGGCGCTGATAGAACCGGATGGCGGGCTCGTTGCCGGCCACGACCCAGAGCACGATCCGTTCGGCGCCCCATGAACCAGCCCATCGCTCGGCAGTGTCGATGAGTGCGCGTCCCACACCGCCTCGCTGCACCCTCGAGTCGACCCACATGGAGAAAACGAGGGCGACATCCGGTGGTCGCCGCCGGACGAGCACGAGGCCGACGTGCTCGGCCCACGCTGGGTCCGATCCCACCTCCGACGATCGGTCAGATCCGGCAGCGGACCCTGGCGCCTCCGCGATGAACCACGCGCGCCGATCGCCATCGGCGGCCGCCCTCGCCTCGGCGGACCACTCAGCATCAGGTCGAGCAACGGCGTCCTGGACCGACTGCCCGAAAGCGTCCGGTGCATCGGACAGGCTCCGCAGGCGCAGTCCCCGAAGCAGTGGTCCATCATCTGGCCGGATCCGACGAACGTGGATCTCCATCCCGGCATCTTGTCACGACGATGTGCCTCGATGCGGACCAGGCTGGGCCACTCGGCGCGCGCCGCGCGCCTGCGGTACCTTTTCAGCAAGGGGCGGTCGATCGGAGCGACCCCGGACGAGGGGGCGGCAGGAGGGCTTGAGGATGAGGCCCGTGGAAGTCGCGGAACGGATCGCTGGCGAGGTCGAGGGTCGCGTCGTCACGGAGCCGGATGCGGACTACCAAGACGCACGGCGCGTCTGGAACGGCATGATCGACCGGCGTCCCGTGGCCATCGTCCAGGCCGCGACCATCGACGATGTGCCACCCGTCATCCGCATCGCCGTCGAGTCCGGACTCAGGCTCGCGGTCCGGGGCGGCGGCCATAACGTGGCCGGCAACGGTTCCGTCGACGGGGGCATCGTGCTCGACCTCGGCGCGCTGAAGGCAGTAAAGGTCGATGCCGCGGCTGGCACGGTGCGCGTGGAGCCCGGCGCCACCCTCGGCGACATGGACCGGGCCACAGAGCCACACGCGCTGGCGGTCCCCTCGGGCGTCATCTCCGGAACGGGCGTGGCCGGACTGACGCTGGGCGGTGGGGTCGGCTGGCTCACGCGCGCATATGGCCTCACGGCGGACAACCTACTGGCCGCAGATGTGGTGACTGCGCGTGGCGAGCGCCTGCACGCCAGCGACTCGCAGAACGCCGACCTTTTCTGGGGTCTGCGCGGAGGTGGTGGCAACTTCGGGGTGGTCACGTCCTTCACCTTCCGCGCCTACCCGCTCGGACCATCGGTCTTCGGCGCGAATCTCTTCTACGGTCGGCCCGCCTGGCCGAAGGCGCTTCGGGCATTCGCGGAGTGGACCAGGGGCCTGCCCGACGAGATGACCTCCATCGTCACCTTCATGGTCCCGCCACCGGACTGGGAGTTGGGTGACGAGGTGCTCATGATCATCGGCGCTGCCTGGTCCGGGCCGGATGATGCGGAGCCCGAAGCCCTCATCGCTCGACTGCGCGAAGCCGCGCCGCCCGACGGCGAGGTGGTCGAGCCCACTACGTGGAGGGCCTGGCAGTCGGCCGCCGATGGGCTCTTCCCGCGTGGCGTCCGTGCCTACTGGAAGAACGCCTCGTTCGACCGCCTGGACGATCCCATCATCGATGCCCTTGTCGAGCATGCTGGCCGTCTCACCAAGCGCTGTGCCGCGGCCGATATCCACCACATGGAGGGCGCCTTCGGGCGCGTGCCGGAGGGTGGCACGCCCTTCCCCAACCGCAGCGCTCGCTACTGGCTGAACATCTACGGCTACTGGGGCGATGCGGCGGAGGATCCCGAGCGCATCGCCTGGGTGCGCGGCTTCCACACGGCGCTGCAGCCGCATGCGATGGCCGGCCACTATGTCAACTTCCTGGGCGATGAGGGGCCCGGCGCCGACCGCCGAGCGCTGGCGCTGGAGGCCTACGGCGCGGAGCGACTCCAGCGCCTCGTGGAACTCAAGCGGCGCTACGACCCGCAAAACCTCTTCCGGCTAAACCACAACATCGACCCGTCCTGAGCCGAGACGGCGCTGCCGGGCGCCTATGCTGCGGACGTGAACGAGCATCCAAAAACGTGGCACTACGGGGTCATGGCGCGCTGGTGGGCGGAGAACCGGGCCGAGCCGGAGGAGATCGCGTACTTCCGGGGTGTCATCGAGCGGTCGGGCCAGCCGGCGCTGGACCTCGGCGCCGGAACAGGACGCATCCTGCTGCCGCTATCGGCGGCCGGTCTTGATGTCGATGGAGTGGACATCTCCGCCGACATGCTCGACCAGGCTCGCAGCGCGGGCGCGACACTTGGTCTGTCCCCGCAACTC
>JALZLQ010000136.1 GCA_030858605.1 Chloroflexota bacterium | reverse complement strand
CCGAGCTGGAGTTCACCATCCCCACGAGGGAGGAGGGCGATTCCTACGCGCGTTACCTGCTGCACCTCGATGAGATCAAGCAGAGCATCCACATCATCGACCAGGTGCTGGATCGCATGCCCGACGGCCCGGTGATGGCCCAGGTGCCGCGGCTCATGCGCATCCCGCCCGGACGCGCCTACGTCTCCATCGAGAGCCCGCGCGGCCAGTACTCGGCCTATGGCATGAGCGACGGCTCCGACCAACCCTTCCGCCTGCGTATCCACGATCCCTCGTTCTTCAATCTCCAAGCCGTGGGCCTGCTCATGCCGGGCAACCTGGTGGCGGACACGATGGCCATCATGGCCAGCCTCGATCCGATCATGGGAGGCATCGACAAGTGACCCGCTGCCGCCCGGCCCGCACGCGCTTGGCATGGCCGAGCACCGAGGAGTGCCGCTGATGAGCGTCATCAGCCGGCCCTGGGGTCGCCTCACGCTGGCGGGCAAGATCATCCTGCCGCTGGTCGCGCTGATGGTGCTGCTGACCATCCTGCTGCTGGTCGGCTTCGCCTCCGGCGCGTTGCCCTTCCTGCTGGGCATCGCCGGGCAGGCGGTCGGCGACAACATCGACATCGTGCGTTTCGTGGGCGCGGCGACCATCTTGTTGCTCTTCACGGTGCCCACGGCCTTCGTGATCATCCTCATGGAGATGAAGCTCATCGCCTTCATCAACCTGCGCGTGGGTCCCAACCGGCAGGGGCCATGGGGCGTGCTTAGCTCCACCCTGCACGGCTTCAAGGTGCTGGCCAAGGAGGACTTCACGCCGACCGGCGTGGATGTGCCGGTCTTCACGCTGGCCCCGGTGGTGACCTACCTGGGCGCGGTGATGACCATCATGGTCATCCCCTTCGCGCCGGGCCTCTTCGGGCTGGACATGAACATCGCCCTGCTCTACTTCTTCGCCGTGGCCGGCCTGGGCGTGATCGGGTTGATGATGGCCGGCTGGTCCAGCTTCAACAAGTACTCGTTGCTGGGTGGCCTGCGCGCGGCGGCGGGCATCATCTCCTACGAGATCCCGCTCATCCTGGCGGTGGTCGGCGTGGTGATGCTGGCGGGCACGATGAGCCTCAACCAGATCGTGGCCAGCCAGGCCGGCTCGTTCCTGGACTGGTACGCCTTCCAGCAACCGCTGGGCCTGATCATCTTCTTCATCGCCGCCGCTGCGGAGACCGGCCGAACACCCTTCGATCTGAACGAGGCCGACAGCGAGATCGTGGCCGGTTTCGCCACCGAGTACAGCGGCATGCGCTTCGGCTTCTTCTTCTTCGCCGAGTACGTGAACCTCTTCATCATGTCGGCGCTGACGGTGACCCTCTTCCTGGGTGGCTGGAACGCACCGCTCGACGCGCAGCCTGTGCTGGACTTCTTCAACGTGACCTTGAACACGGCGCTCGATCCAGGCTCGCTGGGCATGGGCCTGCTGTTCCTCGTCGCGCTAGGTCCGCCGTTGTTGATCTTGCTCTTCGCGCTGCCCTTCTGGATGCTCAAGTCCGAGTGGTCGTTCCTGAAGTCCCTGGTGGTCGGCTTCCTGCTCTTCAACCTGCTTGTCATGATGCTCGTCGGTATCTGGGCCTATATGACCTTCCCGTTCGTGGCTGGCCTGTTCTGGTTCATGGCCAAGACCTTCACCCTGGTGGCCCTATTCGTGATCATGCGCGGCACCCTGCCGCGTGTGCGCATGGACCAGTTGATGGGCTTCGCGTGGAAGTGGCTCATCTCCGCGGCGCTGCTCAACCTGCTGGTGACGGCGGCGGCCATCGTGGTCCTGCGCGACCCGTCCATGCCATGGAACTGAGCTGATGTCGTTCATGGATCGGATGCCCGGCTGGGGCCTGTTCAAGGGCGTGGCCTTCGGCGTGGCGCAGATGCTGCGGCCCAAGGTCACCGTGCAGTACCCCGAGGAACAGGTCGACATCTCTCCCCACCACCGGGGACGTCTGCTGCTGCTTTACGACGAGTTCGGAACGCTCAAGTGCGAGACCTGCTTCCAGTGCGCGGCGGCCTGCCCCATCGAATGCATCGACATGGGCGGCGTCGACACCAAGAACCGCTTTCACGTCCACTGGGGTCCTGCCGAGCAGTACGCCGAGCGGCGCGAGGAGTCCGCCCTGCGCCGTTCCGGCCGGCCTGTGCCGGACCGCTCCTTCAGCGCCTGGCAGGGCATCGACCTGGTGCCGCTCGACGCCATCCTGGCCGAGGAGGACTACTCGCCCCGACGGATGGTGCGCATCCTGGAGCGGACGCAGGAGGAGTACGGGCACCTGCCCGTGGCGGCTATCCAGCACATCAGCCACAAGACCGGTGCCTGGTACAGCGAGATCTATGGCATCGCCACGTCCTATCGGCAGCTCCACTTCGAACCTGTGGCCGCACACGAGCTGGCCATCTGTCGCTGCACCGTGTGCACGCTCCAGGGCGGCGGACGCGTACTGGCGGCCTTCGAAGACGCGCTGGGCACCGGTGTGGAAGGTGTCAGCCCGGATGGTCGGGTGCGGCTGGTGACGGTCGACTGTGGCGGGGAGTCCTCGGGCAGGGGGCCACGCGTGCTGGTGGATGGTATCGCCCAGACCGCCGTGACGGCCGAGCGCGCCACGGAGATGGCTGCGCACCTGCGCACCGGCCACCTGGCCGGCGCGTGGACGACCTGACGATGCGCATCCTGGAGAACTCCGATTGGCCCTCCCTGCTCCTGGCACGGGCCAGCGAGTCGACCGAGGAACCGACGCTGGTCGCGGCCGAGGCCGCAGGTGCCTGGACGGCGTTCCGCCGCGCGGTCACGGTCCTGAGCGCCGATGAGGTCCGGCGCATCGTGGCCGAGTCGGGGCTACGAGGACGGGGTGGCGCGGGCTACCCCACCGGTCGCAAGTGGCGATCCTGCGCCGAGCAGCCGCCCGGCGCCCGCTTCGTGGTGGCCAACGGGTTCGAGGCGGACCCCGGCGCGCAGCTCGACCGGACGCTCATGGAACGCGACCCGCACGCCGTCCTGGAGGGCCTCGCGCTGGCGGCCTACGCGGTGGGTGCCACGCAGGCATACGTCGCCGTCAAGAGCAGCGCCACGCTGGCCGCTCGCCGGCTGCGCGAGGCGGTGGAGCAGGCCGAGGAGCAGGGCATCCTGGGCACCGGCGCCATGGGTGGCCGCGTCGACCTCCAGATCGAGGTCCGCGAACTCCAGGGCGGCTTCGTGGTGGGCGAGGAGACCGTGCTCCTGCGTGCCCTGGAGAACAAGCGCGCGCAGCCCGACCAGCGACCGCCCTACCCCACGGAGCGGGGACTCTTCGGCCGGCCGACCGCGGTCAATAACGTCAAGACGCTGGCGGCCGTGCCCTGGATCGTGGCCAACGGCGCGACGGCCTACTCGCAGCTCGGTGTCGGGGGCCATTCAGGAACCACACTGCTCCAGGTGAGCGGAGCGGTGAAGACCCCGGGCATCGTGGAGGTGCCGCTGGGCGTCCCGCTCGACGAGGTCCTCGCTTTGGCCGGATCGGTCAGGAGCCCCAAGGCCGTGCTGGTGGGGGGACCGTCGGGTGCCTTCCTGCCACCCGACGAGCTGGACGTCACGCTCGTTCCGGACCAGTTGGAGCGAGTCGGGGGCATCTGGGGCTCAGGCACGATCCTGGTGGCAGACCAGCGAGCCTGCGTCGTGGACATGGCCTCTCTGATGACGCGTTATCTCAACGACGAAGCCTGCGGCAAGACCATCCCCTGCCGCATCGGCCTGCGCCGCCTGGCGGAGATCGGTGACCGCTTCACCTCCGGGCGGCCGCGGCCGACCGATGCGCAGTTGCTGGATGACCTCTGCGCCGATACCCGCGACGCCGCCCTCTGCGCCCTTGAATCGACGGCCACCAACCCGCTCCTGAGCGGGATGCGATACTTCGCCTCGGAATTCGAAGCCCACATCGTCAAAGGCGAATGCCCAGCCGGCGTCTGCCAGCCCCTTCGCGTGACCGCCGGAGCCGCCTCATGACGATCATCCCCCGCTGCGAGGCGAGGAGCCGCCGCTTCCGATGACCGACACCCTGCCGCAGATCCAGCACAAAGCTTCGGACGCCGGCGTCGAGCAGCTGCTTGAGACGCAGGCGCCCCAGCGCCCCATGTCCACGCCCACCTTCAGCGTGGAGATCGATGGACGCCAGGTGACCGGCCGCATCGGCCAGACCATCCTGGAGGTCTGCCGCGACAACGGCATCGAGGTGCCCACCCTCTGCTACGAGCCCAAGCTGCCGGGTTTCGGTGCCTGCCGCATGTGCGTGGTGGAGGTCGACGGCGAGGGTCAGCCGCCCATCAGTTGTTCGCGGACTTGCGAGCCGGACATGGTGGTGCGCACCCAGACGCCCCGGCTGCGCCAAGTGCGCAAGACCAACCTGGAGCTCATCTTCAGCGACCATAACGCCTACTGCCTGCCACCCTGCCAGAACAAGTGCCCCAGCCATATCGACATCCCGGGCTTCCTCAAGGCCAACACGGAGGGCAACCCGCGGGAGTCGACGCGGATCTTCAAGCGCACCATCCCCTTTCCCAGCGTGCTGGGGCGCGTCTGCCCGGCGCCCTGCGAGGAACACTGCCGGCGCGACGAGGTCGACGAGGCCATCGCCATCCGGGACAGCCATCGCTGGGCGGGCGACCAGGTCCTCAAGGCCCAGGCGCAGGGCGAGAAGGCACCCGTCCCCTTCGACATCCAGCCGCCCTCGAGCAAGCGTGCGGCGGTCATCGGCTCAGGGCCGGCGGGCATGTCCACAGCCTACTACCTGGCCATCGCCGGTCACGAGGTGACCGTCTTCGAGCGGGACCCTGCGGCCGGCGGCATGCTGCGCTATGGCATCCCGCAGTACCGACTGCCCAAGGTCGAGGTGCTTGAGGCGGAGTACC
>JALZLQ010000124.1 GCA_030858605.1 Chloroflexota bacterium | reverse complement strand
TGCCCGAACTACCCGAGGTCGAGACGATCGCGCGCGAACTGCGCCCGCTGGTGGTGGGTGCAGTCATCGGCGATGTCTGGTTCGACTGGCCGCGCGTCGTGAAGCATCCCGCGCCCGAGTCGTTCCGCGAGGGCCTGCGCGGCCGGGAGATCATGGACGTCACGCGGCGCGCCAAGTGGCTCGTGATCGCGCTCTCCGGCGATGGTGTCCTGGCCCTTCAGGTCAAGATGACCGGCCAGCTTTTCGTAGTGCCGGCAGGCACGGAGCACGATCGCCACGTCCACCTGCGCTTCGAGCTGGTCGACGGTCGCTGGCTGCTGCTTCGGGACATGCGCAAGTTCGCTCGGGTCGGTCTCTACCGGCGCGACGATGCGGGCCGGGTCCTTGGCGCGGACGAGGCCGACGACCTGTTCGCGCATCACGGACCGGAACCCCTGGATGATGCCTTCACGCTGCGCGCATTCCGTCAGTTGCTGCGGCGCCGCAAGGGCCGCCTGAAACCGCTCCTGCTGGACCAGGGCTTCGTGGCGGGCGTAGGCAACATCTACGCCGACGAGGCCCTCTGGCGCGCCCGGCTCCATCCCCTGCGGTCGGCCGCCAGCTTGCGCCCGGACGATGAGCGGCGGCTCTACCACGCCGTGCGGAGCGTGCTCAACGAAGCCATCGAGCGACGCGGCAGCACCATCGACGACTACCTCTCGCTGGAAGGCGAAGGCGGCATGCAGCACCACCTCAACGTGTACCAGCGGACAGGCCTGCCCTGCCCACGCTGTGACCGCCCCACCCGTCGGATCGTGCTGGGTGCCCGTGGCACGCATTTCTGTTCGTGGTGTCAGCGGTTGCCTGCCGTTCAGCGTTCCCCGCAGATCCGACGGCTCTTGGCCGGTACCGCCAGCCTGCCCGCGCGACGCGGCCGGAACTGGAGCGAGCTGCCCACCGGAGATGGCGCCGTGGGAGCCGGCGGCTCCTAGATGTCCATCCTTCGCCTGGACGCGGTCCGCCGGGAGATCGGCGACTTCGTCATCCTGGACTCCATCAGCGCATCCATGGCCCACGGTGAGCGCATCGGGCTGGTGGGCGCCAACGGCGCGGGCAAGACCACCCTGCTGCGCATCATCGCGGGACGTGACGAGCCGGACGCCGGGCGTGTCCGCAGCGCGAATGGGATCCGCCTCGAGATGCTGGCTCAGGAGTCCAATCTCGATCCCAGCGTGGCAGACGCTCGTGACGTCCGGCACTTGGTGCGCTCTGGCGCCCAGGAGATCGAGTATCTGGAGGCTACGCTGGCCGATCTCGAATCAGCCGGTGCTGCCGCGGTGGAGTCGCCCAGATACGCGGTCTCCCGCGAGCGCTTCGAGTCGCTCGACGGGTACCAGCTCGATCAGCGGATCGAGGAGACGCTCTCCGGGCTGGGCATCCCTCGCGAGGACTGGGTGCGTCCCCCGCTGGAGCTGTCGGGCGGCGAGCAGACACGGGTGGCCCTGGCACGACTTCTGGTCGCGGACCCCGAGGTGCTCCTGCTTGACGAGCCCACCAACCATCTTGACGTCAGTGCCATGGAGTGGCTGGAGGTGGCACTTGCCCGGCGCCCAGGGGCACTGCTGGTGGCCTCTCACGACCGAGCCTTCCTGGACGCCGTGGCGACGCGCATCTGGGAATTGCGCGATAGGCGGCTGGAGCCGTTCCGGGGGGCCTATTCGGCGTACCTGCTTCAGCGCGAGGCGCGGGATGCCCGCCAGCGCAAGGACGCGGATGTCACAGCCGGGGCTGCGGCCCGGGAGCAGGAGCTCATCCAGCGGTACCGGAGCCACCGGAAGTTCAGCAAGATGCACGAGCACGAGCGGCGCCTGGAGCAGCTGGAACGGGTGGAGGCGCCGAAGCGCGCGCAGCGCCTGGCGATGCCGAACACCGGGCTGCTGGGCGGCGGACCGGTGCGTTCCGGTGACATGGTCGTGTCGCTTGAGGGCGTCGTGGCGGGCTTCGGGGCGACGGATGAGCGGGCCGCGCCGGCACCGATAGTGGCGGTGGAAAGATTGGTCGCGACCCGTGGCGATCGCATCGGCATCGTCGGACCGAACGGGGCCGGCAAGACCACGCTACTGCGGACCATCGCCGGTGACCTGCCACCACTCGACGGGCTACCTCGATTGGGCGCCAACGTGCAACCTGCGTATCTGGCACAGATCAGGCGGCAGGCGTTCCCCGGTGCGACGGTGCTCGATGCCATGCTCGGGGCGGCAAGGGTCGACATGGGTCCCGCGCGCTCCTACCTGGCACGCTTCCTCTTCCGGGGCGAGGACGTCTTCAAGCCAGTCTCGGAGCTGTCCGGTGGCGAACGCTCCCGGCTGGAACTGGCGCTGCTTGGTGTGACGGCCGCGAACATGTTGCTCCTGGACGAGCCGACCAACCACCTGGACATCCCGGCCCGCGAAGCTCTGGAGAGCTTTCTGCGCGGATCGGAGGCCACGTTGCTCATCGTCTCCCACGATCGGCGGCTGCTGGAGAGCGTCTGTGACCGGCTCTGGGTGGTGCAGCCTGCTGGCGACGGCGGACCCGGGCGCGCGGCGGCGTTCGAAGGAACCTATCGCGAGTGGCGCGGAGCGGTGGTGGAAGGGTGGACGGTGGAACGCGAGCTCGCACTTCAGACGCGCCGGCTCGACGGACGGCGACCTGCCCCGGACCGCGGCGCATCCGGCCCGAACGGCGGGCCACTTGCCGGCGACCGCGGGAGACGAGCTCAGCACGGCCGGCCACCTCCCGCTGGCGGGACTGCGAAGGTCACCTCCGTGAGATCCAGCAAGCCGCCCCGCGCCGCGCCTTTCTCCAAGGATGCTTACCGCCGGCAGCTCACTGCGGTCGAGGGTGATCTCACCCGCCTCGGCCTGCGCAAGGGCCAGCTGGAGCTCTCGCTATCGCAGGATGCGGTCGCGTCGAACTACATCGAGCTACGGCAGCTGACCTCCGAACTGGCCGACGTGGACGCGGCCCTGGCACAGGCGGAGGAGGCCTGGCTGACCCTCGAGGAGCGCGCACCGCGATGAGCGCAGCCCCTTTCCTCATCGGACTGACCGGACCCATCGGCTGCGGCAAGTCGACCATCGCAGCGATGCTCGGCGAACTCGGCGCTACGATCGTCGATGCCGACGCGCTGGCGCGGGCGGCCACTGGGTCGGGAGAGCCGACGCTGCCCGCCATCCGTGGACGCTTCGGCCACGCGGTCTTCACGGCGGACGGGTCTCTGGACCGGGCCGCACTGGCACGTATCGTGTTCGGCGATCGGGCGGCGCTCGCCGACCTTGAGGCCATCGTGCACCCAGAGGTGCGTCGCCGGGTCGCGGCGAGCCTGGAGGCGGCCAGGCAGGCAGGTGCCCTGATAGTCGTGGTAGAGGCCATCAAGCTCGTCGAGGGCGGTCTTGCGGAGCGCTGCGACGAGGTCTGGCTGGTAGCCTGCGGAGAGTCGGATCAACGCTCCCGGCTGGCGCTCCGCGACATGGAGCCAGACGAGATGTCACGGCGGCTCGCGTCGCAGGGCGTTGACCTGATCGCACGGCTCGAGCCGCACGCGACTCGCCGCATCGACACGTCCGGGTCCCCAGAACAGACCCGACAGCTTGTGGAGGACGCGCTGGCAGACGCATTGGCGCCCCTCCTGTTGGGGGAGGGGCGCCAGGGCTAGGCGGGGCGCGCTGCACTTCGCGCGCTGGAGTCAGTCGTCACGGAGCCATCGTCAGGGAGCGGGCTCGGCCGACTCGTCCGGGTCAGGGTCCGCGTCAGGCGTGGCCGCGGGAGTCGCCGGCGCTTGGCCGGGCACGTAGTCCTCGGGAGCGGAGGTCGCTCTAGGACCCTCGGCTGGGCAGGACCTCACGGCACCGCCCGTGATCGCACCAGACCGCAGCGATGTACACGACTTCCGGGCTGTACGACACGGCAAGAACGACCCTGAAAGGGCCAAGCGCGGCTGACGGCGTCAGGACGGTCTCGGTAGTAGCATCGGGACCATGCCCGACTTCAAGCTGGTGGCCGAGTTCGAGCCGACCGGCGATCAGCCACAGGCCATCGCCAAGCTGGTCAAGGGCCTGGGCAAGGACCTCAAGCATCAGACACTG
>JALZLQ010000120.1 GCA_030858605.1 Chloroflexota bacterium | reverse complement strand
ACTTGGTGTGTCGCACCCACACCTCGCCCAGAAGCTGCGCGGGCACGTCTACGACAAGCCGGTGACGCGCATGCGGGAATTCCTGGAGGCCTACCGGCGGCTGCCGTATCGAGGCCCGACCATCGGTCCGGACGCCACCAGCGAGCCGCCCGTGCTCATCGCCGCGCTCCGCGAGCGGATGCTGGCGCTGGGCGCGACAGCGTCGGATGGGGCCTTTCCATACCTGGTCACGCCCGAGCGCGTCTCCTGGATGCGCCAGATCTTGGACCGTGAGGCCGGCGCGGCGGGACGAGGATCGCCGTTACTGGCCGTGACGCTGCCCATCGTGCTCGAACCGGACCCGAGCGCCGGGCGAGGCATGGCCCGCGCCTATCTCGCGCCGTACCTGCGCACGCCGACGTACCACGCGAGCTGGGCTGCACAGGGCTTCGCGCCCGAGGACTGGACCCAGCCAGGGAGCGATCGACTGGTCGATGCGATGGTCGCCTGGGGCAACGCGACGGTACTCCAGCAGCGCCTGGTCGCGATGCGGGCCGCCGGCGCCGACCACGTGGCGCTGATCGCGCTGGCGCCCGACGGGACCACGGAGCACCTGCCCGCGCTGGAGGCCTTGGCAGAGTCTCGGTAGGGACCGTCGGAGATCGGCTGCGATGCCGACCCTATAATCCGCGCCTGATGTCACTGAGGGACTGCACCATCGCCACCGTGGGCTCTGGCGTGATGGCTGAGGCCATGATCGCCGGGCTTCTCAAGGGCGAGGAGGTCGGTCCGGAGCAGCTCATCGCCTCCCACCCGCGAGCTGAGCGTCGCGAGGAGCTGGGCCGCGTACACGGCATCCAGGCCGTGGAGTCGAACGTGGACGCCATCGCACGAGCCGACGTCATCGTGCTGGCCATCAAACCGCAGATGCTCCTGCGAGTCGGCCGGGAGCTGGCCCCCGTGTTGCGCGAAGGACAGCTGCTCATCTCCATCATCGCGGGTGCCACCACGAAAGCGCTGGGCAATGTGCTCGATCATCGCCAGGTCGTGCGCAGCATGCCCAACACGCCGGCCCAGTTGGGACAGGGCATGACCGTCTGGTTCGCCACGCCGCAGGTCACCGAGCAGCAGCGCGCACAGGCCAGCTCGCTGCTGGGCAGCCTGGGCAAGCAGCTTGAGGTCGACGACGAGAAGCTCGTGGCCATGGCCACGGCGGTCAGCGGCACGGGCCCGACCTATGTCTTCCTGGTGATGGAGGCGCTGGTCGACTCGGCCGTTCACCTCGGGTTCCCTCGCCATGTGGCGCACGACCTGGTGGTGGAGACGCTGGAGGGCAGCACGGCGTTCGCCAAGGCGACCGGGATGCATCCCGCCCAGTTGCGCAACATGGTCACCTCGCCGGGCGGCACCAGCGCCGCCGCGCTGCACGAGCTCGAGTCGGGGCGCCTCCGGACGGTGCTCTCCGAGGCCGTCTGGGCGGCTTTCCGGCGCACGGAGGAACTCGGCCGGCAGCTCGAGTCCGACACGACGCCCGACCCCGGACACTGACGCCCGACCCCTCGGCCACCGACGCTCCGGCCACCGACCCTGCCCATCGGGGCTGGCTGAAGCTCACGCTCGTCTTCGCTGCGGCCAGCTTCATCGAGACGGTCGGCTTCGGCCACTTCATCGCTTTCCTGCCTTTGCTGGTGACCGACATCGGTGTCCCTCAGCCGGATGTGGCCACCACAGTCGGGTTGCTCTCCGCCGCCGCGCTGCTGGTGGGCATGCCCCTCGTCCCTTTTTGGGGCGCATGGGCCGACCGCTACAGCCGCAAGGTGATCATCGTACGCAGCGCGGTTGTGGAGGCGGTGCTCTTCGGGTTCCTGATCTTCACCCATGAGGTGTGGCAGCTCTTCGTGCTGGTACCGCTGGTCGGACTGGTGCTTGGCAACACGGGCGTGATGCTGGCCGAGATCACCGATCGGACGCCGCGCGATCGACTGGGCTTCGCCATCAGCCTGGTGGGCACCGCGGGTCCGCTGGGCTTCGCCGTGGGCCCGGCCTTCGGCGGGATCCTGGCCGACAGGTTCGGCACCCAGTCGCTCTTCCTCATCGACGCCGTGCTTACGGCCGGCGTGGTCGCGCTGCTGGTGTTCGGCTACCACGAGCGCGCCGACCGTGCGAGGACGTCGCTTCGAGTCCTGACCCTCGTGCGACGCTCGCTGGTGGCGGTCGTCCGCAACCCGCTGGCACGTGCCGTGTTCCTGGCCTACTTCCTGCTGCTGCTGGCGCAGCGCCTGCCGCTGCCCTTCATCGCACTTTGGGTGGAACAGCTGAACGGGCCGGTCGGCCTTGCCACGGTGGTCGGACTGGTGGCCGGCGGCTACGGGCTGGCGTCGGCGGTCGGTTCGCCCTTGGGAGGGCTGCTGGGCGATCGTGTCGGATATCGGCGGGTCTTCTTGGGCGCTGTGGTGGTGCTGTCGGCCTGCCTCGTGCTGATCGCCCTGTCACCCGGGCTGCTGCCGTTCGCCATCGTGTACGCCGCGTACGGCGTTGGTTTCGCCACGGCCGGCTCGATGCTTTTCACCCTGCTGGCTACCGGACTTCCTGCGGAGATCCGCTCGCCGGTGCTGAACCTGGCGCTGGTGCCGCTTTACGTGAGCGGCGTCATCGGGTCCCTGCTCTCCACCGCGATCCTGGCTGGGGCGGGGGACGACATCAGGCCACTGTGGGCCATCGCCGCATTCGTGGCCGTGTTGGCCATCGTGCCCGCGATGCTGGTTATGGGTCGCGGCCCCCCGGCCGATCAGGGCACGCGGTAGCCGACCAGCCGGGCCTGGATCTCACCTGCGGGCTGCGCGCTGAAACCGAACTCCACCTCCACGGAGCTGCGGCCGGGCAGGAACATGACCTCGACCTCGCTGGTCTCCTCGGTGCCGCCCACCATGGCGATGGCCTCCACGACCACCCCCTCTGCCGCTTCACTCCCCTCGTTCGAGAGCGTGCCGGGCACGGACCAACCAAGCCCGATGGCGCGACCTTCATCAGGCCGCAGCGCCAGGGAGGGGTCTGTCGGGGACGTCGGGCCGATGCCTTCGGACACGAGTAACAGGGCCACGAGCGCGATGGCCGCGCTGCTCACGGCAAGTGCCACCCACTCCAGGGCGTTCTGCCTCACGAACCCTCCTCCTCCCCATTCCCGTCGCCCAGCAACAGGCGACCCACGGCTGCGCCCAACGATGCCGCCACCCCAAGCATGACCGTCATCCCCAGGAGAGCTGCCAGACCGACACCCTCGGTCCGGTGGAAGGACCAGAGCAAAGTGAGCGCCACGCCCAGGCTGAGGGCGTAGGCCGCCAGTGTCTCGCTGATGGGATGGTCCATGGGACTGTCGCCGGGATGCGGGTCTCGCCCGCCTCGGAAGTCGGCGTAGAAGACCAGGACGAAGGTGATCACCAGGCTGGCGGCCATGACCATCATCAGGATCGGCCAGGGCGCTTCGGTGCCGAGCATGACCACTTCGTCCGTGGGCGCGATGTTGAGGGCAAAGAGCAGCGCTCCACCAGCTGCCACGAAGAGCCGGTGAGCCGGGCTCACCTGACCTTTGGTGGCCTGATCCCCCATCTCCTCTTGGCCACCTTCGTCGTCCTCGTCTTCCGGTGCAGCCAGCTGGGTTCGTGCCAACGAGGCTCCGAAGGCAACGGGGATCGCCTCAAGGGAAACCTTCCCGGCGATCTCTCTGATGCTCATCTCGGCATCGATCCGGCCGAAGAGCACGAGCACCACGAGCGAGACCAGGATGCCCAGGCCCATGGCCTCGATGGAATCGACCAGGACCTCCCAACGAGAGCTGTCGGCACGGAAGCCGCTGGCGGCGTTGTAGCCCAGGACCACCACGAAGGCTACGACCAGCAGCAACAGGATCTTGAGCGGGTGCAAGACGAAGCCTCGCGCCCAGATCTCCTGAGTGAAAAGCAATGGCAGGCCGATGAGCAGGCCCGCGCCCACGGCACGTATCAGGTTCTGGGCGCTCTCACCGTACGACCGGCGGTCCTGGGCGCCCCGTCGACTCACCACGTTCTTATAGCAGAACGCGATGCGCTACCGTGCCCCATGTGCCGGATCCATCGATGTCTCCGTCGCATGCATCGCGCAGGATGATGTGGTGAGTGCGCCACGCGTCGAGCTGCTCGCCACGCCTGATTGTCCGCACGCTGCACCGACCGAAGCGCTGCTGCGCTCCATCCTTGAGGAGTCGGATGGGCGGGTATCGGTCGAGCGCACCTGGATCAGCGATCTTGATCACGCCGCGGGGATGGGATTCTACGGTTCCCCCACGGTGCGCATCGACGGTCAAGACGTCGCGCCGCTCGAGGGCGCGCCCATCGGACTGGGCTGCCGGCTCTATCGTCGG
>JALZLQ010000112.1 GCA_030858605.1 Chloroflexota bacterium | reverse complement strand
CGATGTCGATACGCGGCACCATCACCTCATGGACCCGCCGCTGACCCAGCTCCAGGACGGCCCCGATCATCTGCTCCTCTTCCGCCTCGATGACGCCTTGCTCGCCGCCTCGCTCGACGAGGATGCGAATCTCCTCGCTGGTGAGGCGGTCCTGATCGATCTCCCGTACGCCAAGGAGACGGGTCACGGCGTCGGTGACGGCGGTCAGCAGCCAGACGAGCGGCGCCATCAGCTTGCCCAGCAGGATGACCGGCCGGCTCACCAGCATCGCGTAGCGCTCGGCATGGGCGAGTGCCAGGCGCTTGGGCACGAGCTCACCGAAGACGATGGTCACCAGGCTCACCAGGGCGGTAACAGAGAGCAGTGCGATGACCTCGGCCTGGTCCGCCAGTGGCTGGACGCCGGCGACGACGGGCTGGAATGCCACGGCCAGGTTGGCGCCCGCATAAGCAGCCGCCAGGAAGCCGATGAAGGTGATGCCGATCTGGATGACCGCCAGGAAGCGGCTCGGATCGGCGATGAGGCGCGCCACCCGACGGGCGCCCTTGTCTCCCTCCTCGACCATCTGCTGCAGACGGCTGCGCCGAACGGTGACCAGCGCGATCTCTGCTGCCACGAACAGCGAGTTGATGAGGATGAGCACCCCGATGGTGAGCAGCTCCCCGGCGACCTGGCCGCTCATCCAGGGCCTTCCGGCGGATCAGCGGGCAGGCGTCGTTCGCGGATCCGGGCGGGCATGCCCACTGCGAGCTTGCCGGGGGGCACATCGCGGGTGACCACGGAGCCGGCGCCGGTGACGGCTCCCTCGCCGATCTCCACTGGTGCCCGCAGTATGGTGTCAGAGCCGATGAAGGCATCGTCACCGATGCGCGTGTGGTGCTTGCCTCGACCGTCGTAATTGGCGGTTATGGTGCCGGCACCGATATTGACACGGGCGCCGACCTGCGCATCGCCGATGTAGCTGAAGTGGTGCTGCCTGGTGCCCGGCCCCAGGCTCGCCTTCTTGACCTCCGCGAAGTTGCCGATCTCCGACCCGCGGCCGATGTGTGCACCCGGCCGCAGGTGGCTGAAGGGCCCCACACGCACGTCGTCCTCCACGACAGCATCCTCGATGACGCTGGCCCAGATGGTGCATCGCTCGCCGATGACCGAGTCGACCACGTACGAGCCCGACTTGATGATGGTGTCGCGACCGATGCGCGTCGTCCCCTTGAGCGTGACATCCGGTTCCAGCGTCACGTCCTCGGCGATCTCCACGGTCGCATCGATGAACGCCGAGCGGTCGTCCCTGATGGTGACGCCTGCGGACATGTGCCCGCGCAGGATCCGATCCTGCAAGTCGCGCTCTGCTTGCGGGAACTGCGTGCGGTCGTCAAGGCCCTCAAGCAAGGTCGGATCCCGACCCTCGACGCCGATGACCGGATGCTGATCGGAGCGCGCGACTTCCACCAGGCCCGTCAGGTAGACCTCCCCGGTGGTACCGGACGCGCTGAGCCGGCCGAGGGATCCGCGCAGCCAAGCCACATCGAAGACGTAGAGGCCCGCGTTCCAGCTGCGGATGGCACGCTCCTCGTCGGTGGCGTCCTTGTACTCGACGATGCGATCCACATCTCCGGCGCCGTCGAGGACCACGCGGCCGTACTGTCGGGGCTCGGACTCCGTCCAGACGAGAGCCATCACGGCGGCGGCCTCACGGCGGGCAGCCAGCAGCTCCGAGATGAGACCTGACGTCACGAAGGGCAGGTCGCCGTTGAGGACCACGATCTCTTCCGTGCCGGCCGGGATCGCCTCGAGCGCCGCACGTACCGCGTCGCCGGTGCCACGCGGCTCGTCCTGCAGCGCAAGATCGGCCTGGTCGCTGAAGGCGTCCCGGATCTGCGCCGTCGCTGGTGAGTACACGACCAAGGGTCGCCCGCCAGTCGCTTCGCGCGCCGCGTCGACCACGTAGGCCAGCATCGGGCGCCCGCCGAGGGTGTGCAGGACCTTGGGGAGGCGAGACCGCATCCGCGTGCCGAGGCCGGCCGCAAGGACGACAGCGACGGTTCGGTGGGGTGGAGGGTGCGTCACGACGGGGTTTCCCCGCCGGCGGGTGATGGAGGATTGGGCATGTGCGTGCGCCAGACTCTACGGGGGGGTCCGTGGAGTGTCAAACGTCTGAGCGTACGGCGATGGCCTCGATCTCCACACGTGCCCCCCTTGGCAGCGCTGCCACGGCAAAGGTCGAGCGCGCCGGCGGCGGGTCAGGAAAGAAGTCGGCGTAGACCGCGTTGAAGGTCGCGAAGTCGCCGATGTCGATGAGGAACACGGTGGTCTTGACGACATCGGCGTAGGAGACGCCGGCCGCGTCGAGGACGGCCCCCAGGTTACGCAACGCCCGATGCGCCTCGGCCTTGACGCCGCCCGCCACGAGCTCACCGGTCTCTGGGTCGAGGCCCACCTGTCCGGAACAGTAGACCTGGCCGCCGGTGTCGATGGCCTGGCTGTACGGGCCGAGAGCGGCCGGCGCACCTGAGGTCGCGATACGTCGCTTGGTCATGGATACCTCCAGATCGGATCTGGCCCGATCGGGTCGCAGGCCAAGATGGATGAGCCGGCAAGTGCTTCCGGCAAGCCGGCGGCCAGTCGCTGCCCGACCATGGACGCCTCGTCTCCCGAATGATAGAGGGCCACCAGTGTCGAGCCCGAGCCGGTCATCACTACCGGCCGGCCGAGGGCGGCCTCGAGCGCGCCGCGGATGCCGCCCAGTCGCGGCTCCAGGGCCAGCGCGGCCGGCCACAGATCGTTGGCGGGTGCCAGTCTGTCCGTCCAGTCCACGAGTGCGCGACCGTCCAGGCCGTCGCGCAGGGCGCGCGCCAGGTCGGCCACCAACGCTGCGGCTCGGCTCACGGACGGCCCCAGGCTGTCGTAGGCACGGAATACCTCAGGCGTGGAAAGGCGCGGGGCCGGTGTCACAAGCAGCAGGCCGACATCTCCACGGATGCCTGGCAGGGGCTCGATCCGCTCACCGATGCCCTGAGCCAACGCTGCGGCCTGACCACTCATGAAGAACGGCACGTCCGCCCCCAACGACCGGGCGAGGACGCGTTCGCGGGCAGGCGACAGGCCGACGCCCCAGACAGCGGCTGCGAGCCCCAGCGCAGCTGCCGCGTCGGCGCTCCCGCCGCCCAACCCAGCAGCCAGGGGGATGAGCTTCTCCAGCTCCAGGTCCAGCGGCGGAAGCGGCGCTCCCACTTCCGCTCGGAGCGACCCGACAGCCCGCAGCACAAGGTTCCCCTCGACGACCAGATCGGTCGATCCGGTGATCGTGAGAATGTCGTGGCCATCGGCTCGATCCGCCAGGCGGACCGAGATCCGATCGGACAAGCCCACGCGCAGGAAGACCGACGACAGCTCGTGGTACCCGTCGGCACGGACGCCGGCCACGGCAAGTGCCAGGTTGATCTTCGCCCGCGGGCGGTTCTCGAGGTCCATCGTGGGGCGTCGGATCCGTCAGGACAGGGGGCCGATGGCAGCCGCGAGGGACAGCCATTCATCCACTGAGACGGTCTGCGGGCGCCGGTCAGGCGCGATGCCGGCCGCCGCCAGCGCCCCTGCCACCCGCTCGCGACCCACCAGGGGCAACTGCCGGACGAGCACGTTGTGTAACATCTTGCGCCGCTCCCGGAAGCCCGCCTGAACCAGCCGCCACAGGCTTTCCTCGTCCTCTTCCCCAAGGCGACGCGGGCGGACGGTGCCGACCACCACGGCCGATTCGACCTGCGGCGCCGGCTCGAAGGCTGACGCGGGCACGATCCGCAGGAGTGACACCGCCGCGTGGTACTGCACGAATACCGACAGGTAGCTCAGGCCTCCGGGCGGCGATGTGATGCGCTCCGCCACCTCGCGCTGGAGCATCAGAACGAAGTGCTCGGGTCGCGGCTGCTGGCCGAGCGCCTGGTGGAGGACGGGGGAAGTGATGTGGTAGGGCAGGTTGGCGACGAGGTCGTAGGGCGGCTCTACCAGGGTAGCCACGTCAGCATCGAGGATGTCAGTCTCGGTGAGCACGAAGCGCGGATCGGACGCGAACCTCTCGCGGAGGTGTCCCGCCAGTCGGCGATCGACCTCGACGGCGCTGACGCGCGCTGCGCCGGCGGCCAGCAACGCCCCGGAGAGGATGCCGATGCCGGGACCGATCTCCAGCACGGAGCGGCCAGCCGGCGCGGCGGCCTCGACGATGGCCTCCAGCACTTCGCCGTCGACCAGATGGTTCTGGCTGTAGCGCTTGGAGGCGCCCAGCCCGTGTCGCCGCAGGTATCGCTCGACGCCCTCCGCTCCGAGATGCCGCACGTCCAGGATGCCCGCCCCGGGATCGCCCGCCGTCTCAGGCTGCCGGTGGGGCATCAGACCGCCAGCTTCAAAGATGGCCGAGGCTCAAGATCCCAGCCGGCCTGCGTTCCCGCGGCCAGCCGATGCCACGCCGCGGCACCGATCATCGCGGCGTTGTCGGTGCAGAGTGACGGCTCAGGCACCACGAGCGGGACGCCCAGTGCCCTGGCGCCCTCGGTCAGCCGCTGGCGCAGTACCGCATTGGCGGCCACGCCGCCACCCAGGACGATGGTGCGTGCGTCGCTTCTCTCGGCCGCCTTGAGGGTCTTGGTGACCAGCACATCCACGACCGATTCCTGGAAGGCCCAGGCGAGCTCGGCGACGCACTCCTCGGGCAGGCGGCTGCCATCCGGTTCCCCGCGTTCCGAGTCAGGCTGGCCAAGCTCAGCGCTGACGGCTCGCCGAGCCGCGGTCTTCAGGCCACTGAAGCTGAAGTCGTCAGTGTCCCCCATCCACGCTCGAGGGAAGCGCCGGTCGTGACGTGTCGCCCCCCATGCCGCGCGCATGATGGCCGGCCCTCCGGGATAGGGCAGGCCCAGCAGGCGGCCGACCTTGTCGAATGCCTCACCCGCCGCGTCATCCACGGTCTGACCCAGCAGACGATAGTCAAGGTGGCCGCGCATCTCCACGAGGAAGGTGTGGCCACCGCTGACGACCATGGCCACCAGGGGGAACCTCGGCTCGGGTGCGTCGGATCCATCCTGGCTCAGCAGCCAGGCGGCGTAGATGTGTCCCTCGAGGTGGTTGACCGGCACGAGGGGCAGCCCCGTGACCCACGCCAGCGACTTGGCCATGGTGATGCCGACCAGGAGCGAGCCGGCCAGACCGGGTCCCTCAGTCACGGCGATGGCGTCCAGCTCCGTCCAGCTCTCGATGCCCGCCCGGGAGCGAGCTTCCTCCAGCACCGGCAGCATCCAGCGCAGGTGTGCCCGGGCGGCCACTTCCGGGACGATCCCGCCGGTGTCGGCGTGAAGCGCGACCTGGCTGGCCACGACGTTGGCGATGATGCTTCGCCCTTCCTCCACGACCGCCACCGCGGTCTCGTCACAGGAGGTCTCGACGGCCAGGATCCGTCCGCTCATCCGCTCGCCGCCGCCCGATCAAGATCGACTTCCTCGGGACTTCGCGAGAGCGTGCCGTAGTGGCTGCCGAGCAGCCGCAGCCGCTCGCACATGTCAGCTGAATCGAGCCGGTCGGTGGTCATGATCAATGCATCCTCGCCGTTATCCGAGTAGTACCGCGGCCTGAGGCCCACCGGGCGGAAACCGAATCGTGCGTAGAGCGCGCGTGCCGCCTCGTTGGAGAGCCGCACCTCCAGGGTGGCCACCGAGGCACCCACGTCGTGGGCCACTCGCATCAACGCCACCATCAGGAGTCCGCCGATGCCCTGGCGTCGCCACGAGGGGAGCACTGCGAAGGTGGTCACGTGCGCCTCATCGACCATCAACCAGATGCCGCCGTAGGCCACGATCTCGCCGCCTGCCTGCACCAGCAGATATCGCGCCAGGCGGTTCATCTCGAGCTCCTGCCGGAAGGCGTAGACCGGCCACGGCACGGGGAAGGAGGCGCGCTCGATCTCGTGGACATCCGAGATGTCACCGATGGTCATGGGACGTACCCGCAGCGCTACCGGAGGTCGGGCGACCATCGCTCACCGGCTGTCACGGCGATACCCCGCGGCAGGGCCACGTACTCGGGCACCAGCGTCGCGGGATCCGATCGCTGCCCCGCCTCCAGACGCTCGTGACCCAGCGCCAGGAGCGCCTGAGCCAGACCGTCCAGGGCCGCCAGTCCTCGGTGAGCGGCCTCGGCGCCGAGCGGCGCGGAGGGCACTTCCACGGTCAGCGGCGTTCCCTCGCCCAGCACCAGGGTCAGCGCGAGGCCGGGCGCCAGGAGCTCGACCGGACCGGCCAGTCGTGCCTCGGTCCCGGCGTTCCGGACCCGGGCCAGGTAGTGGTCCCGACTGCCCGCGGCCAGGAGCACCAGCATCATCTCGCCGGGAGCCGCTCCGTTCGCGGCACGCGCCAGCGCCTCGACCGTGGGCACGCCGAGTAGCGGGATACCCAGCGCATGGGCCAGCGTCTTGGCCGTGGCCAGACCGACCCGCAGGCCGGTGAAGCTGCCAGGGCCTGTTCCCACGGCGATTGCAGCCAGCGAGCGGCGATCAAGCGCGGCCTGCTCCAGAAGCCCATCGATCAGATCGAGCAGGTCGCCGGCGTCACGGTACACGCTCCGCGAGTGAACGCCCCTCCCGTCGTCCAGCGCGACCGATGAGCGCCTGGTCGCCGTATCGATAGCCAGCAAAGGTCGGAGATCCGTGCTCACGTGGCCGCGTCGGTATCGCGACGGGCGGCCCAGGCGACTGCCCTGGCAAGGTAGCGAGCGTGACGCTCAGGATGGGCGGTGACCAGCTCGATCGTCCGCTCGTCATCGCTGTTGACCATGAGACGTATCTCGAGCCGGTCAGGGTCGATGCCGGACTCGAGGCGATCAGCCCATTCGGTGAGCGTCACGCCCGACTCCTGGCGCTCGTCCATGAGGCCCCCGGCCAGCGCCTCCCGGGCGCCCGCAAGACGGTAGAGATCTTGGTGGAAGAGGCGCAGCCGTCCCTCGTACTCGGACATCAGCGTGAAGCTCGGGCTGTTGACCACGTCCGAGATGCCCAGGCCACGGGCGAATCCTTTGGCAAACTGGGTCTTGCCGGCACCCAGATGGCCGATGAGCGCGATCCGGTCGCCCGCCTCCGCCACGCCAGCCAGGGCTGCCCCGAGCCCGCGCGTCTCCTCCGTGCTGGAGCTGCGCACGGACGCGAGGCGCGCGGGCACAGCCGCGGCCGGTACGGAAGGAGTCATCGAGCTAGGTTAGTCCAAGCGCTCCAGGTCGGCGAGCGCGACGGCGCGGCGTTCCACCGGGTCACTCGGCGTGCGGCCGTCAAGCGAGACGAGTCCAGCCGCCTGATAGACGCCGCCCGCGCCACGGACCTGGCCGCGCAGGTCCAGCAATCGCCCCTCGCGTCCCAGGTCGCGACCGGCCGTGACCCGCACGAGCTCGGCCGACGCGCGGCGACCGATGCCGGGCTCCAGCAGCACGAGCGGCGGGTCCGCCACGATCGAGACCTCACGCCCCGCTGCTGCGCTGAGGGCGTCCCAGACAGGTCCCGGTATCGGTCTTCGGCCGTATCCGTCGAGCGCCAGCACGGCGAAGGGTGCGAGCGCTTGAGTGGACGCGCGCTGCCGTGCCTCGGACGCGTCCAACTGTCTCAGTTCCCGACTCATCAGGCCGCCGCAGATGATGCCTCGGACCCCCAGGGCACGCGCGCGAGTGATGGCCTCGATGTCCAGGCGAGCGCCGGCCACCACGATGGCGCCGGCGGCTGAGACGTCTATGGCCGACGCTCGCAGGTCACCGTCCGGTGTGGAGACGGCGAGCATCAGCGGACCGCGCACCGAGCGGCCCCAGCGGATGGCACCGGGTAGGCCATCGGCCTCCGCACGGATGGCGATACCGCGTGCATCGACCGACTCCACCGCGCCGCTGACCACCGAGAGCACCTTGCCCGACGAGCGACCGAGGGCCACGCGCAGGCGCCCCTCTGGACCCTGGAACAGCACGGTGCCACGATCGGCGGGTCGCGCCCGGCGTCGCTCGCTGGCCAATCCAACGCCGCTCGGATCGAGGGCGGCACCCGGCTCGGCATCGAGCCCGCCAGTGGGCTGCGACTGCGACACATGGACATCTCGCACCCGCTCGAACAGCGGATCGCCGACGCTTACGACGTCACCCGGTGCGACGCAGGGCCGGTCGGCGGTGCCCAGCGTGAACCAGCACAGAGGTTCGGTGACCAGTCCAGCGCGAGCACCTACGAACAGGTCCGGCGCCGGAACGGCAGGGACATCCTGCTGCCGCGTCGCCCGCTTGCGTCGGTTCGGAGCAGAGGTCGCGGCCGTGCGCCGGGAAGGCCGGGCCGGCCGCGGGCGCGACTCCCCGCTCATGCGTCGAAGCCCGCCCAGAGGGCTCGTTCCCAGCCGTCAAGCTGGGCACGGCGCCGGTCGCCACGCTCGTGGAGTCGCAATGGTGTCTCGCGCGTATCGACCAGGAGGCCCGCCAGGCCGCCTGTCAGCGCCATCGTCACGTGCCGCGCCCGGAGCCCCAGCATGACCGGCTCCTGGCTCTCGAGCTCGACGTGTGCCGTGACGCCCGGCGGCAGATCGACCGTCCGCAACGACCCCACCGTGAGCGCTGTCTCGGACGAACCGAATGAGGTCGACACGCGCAGCGTGGTGGGATGCCCAGGGCCGACCTCGCCCGCCACCAACGCGCTGCCCAGTGGCACGAACGCGTCGTCCAGCAGGTCGACCATCAGCCTTCGCCGATCGGCCTCGGCAGCCAGGGTCCCAATGGGTGCCAGCAGGCGGGCGTGATCCCAGATCATGGTCCGGGCACCTGGCCTGCGGAGAGCGTCGAGCAGGGCCAGTGCCGCGATGGGCGCCGGCACGGACGCGAATGCTCCCCCCGACGCCAGCACCAGGTCCGGCGTGGACACCGATCCGGCGTCCGAGGTCGCCCGGCGGGGGATGCCACCAGGAACGCTGGTGCCGATGGCCCGGCGGGTGGCCTTCCTGTATCGGTGAGAGGCATCACGGTCGTCGCTGGCCCATGCCCCGGAAAGCCGCTCCAGCGCCGCACGCAATGCCGCGAGCCTGATCCGTGCGCCATCACCGGCGGCATCACGCCATGGCGCAAGGCCAAGATTTCGGACGCGGTCGCGAAGGGTGGACTGGTCAGCAGGGAGGGCGCACCAGCGCAGGATGCGGTCCACCTCACCATCATCAGCAAGGGACCGGGCCGGCACCAGGGCGGCATCTGCTCTGAGCAGCCACTCTATAGACCCGTCGGGGTCCGCCACCGTGCGCATGCCCGCCGCATGGCCCACGTCTACAGCATCCACGGCGCGGTCCAGGAGCGAGGCCAGGGAAGCCGCGCCGACCATGAACGCCTGGCGACCGTCGGCCAGGCGGGTCGGTCCGAGTCCCGGGGCCCAACGAGCTGCGAGTTCCAGGAACGAACGCGGTGCGCCACCATCACCTCCGCGCGACCCAGGCGCGGTCATCGGCGCGTGGGAGACCCTCTCGGCTGGGAAGGACTCACCCCAGCTCGAGGCCCCGCCCGCGAGGATCACGCGCAGGTCGGGACGTCGCTGGGCCGCCGCTGCCAGCATCGGCGCAAGTTGCGTCAGGCCCGGTCGCTCGTCGGGCGAGGGAGGCTCTCCGGCCGACAGGCAGACGGCCGTCACGGAGCGGTCGTGGCAGGCCTCGGTGAGCGCTACTGGATCCACCTCCGGGCCACCGAAGCGGGCGAGCACGTCCCACCCACTGATGCCGAAGGCACGTGCGACCTCGTCGGCACGTCGTTCGCTGCCAGCCACGCAGACGAGACTCAGCGGTCGGTGGGTGGCGATCTCCAGGCGCGCCCAGGATGGCCAGTCATCCGGCGCGCGGAGGAGGTCTGGTTCGCATGCCCGGACCCGCGCCACCAGGTCCCCCAGGATGACCTCGACATCGATGCCGGCCGGCGCCGCCGATGAAGCAAGCAGCCGGAACCGCCCACCGACGGGGGCGATCAATGCTGCGGCGGTCGAGGCCGTGCCGTGATCGATGGTGAAGAAGGAGAGTGGGTCGGGCGTCACCCGGGAACCGTCACGAGCAGCGCGGCGGGGTCAGGCGTCGTAGCCGGGTTCTTCGTCGATCTCCTCGAGCCGTTCGATGAGCCGCTCGATGCCCGCCTCATCGGCCAGCACCCGCTGCAGTTCCGCCATGTCGCCACCGAACAGATCGCGCAGCACCGGGTCGAAGAACAGCATCGCCTGGCTGCCCAGTGGACGGTACGGCCGGCTCGCTTCCAGGAACATGACCGCGGGGCCTGTCAGCCCGCGCACCTGGATCTCGCGGGCGACGAACTCGACCACCTCTTCGCGGAGCTCCGGCTCCTGTCCTCTCGGTCCCGTCATGAGTGCACGTCCAGACTCACTCAGCCCACTCTCCATCAGCTCGATGGGATCGGGAACTCTCCGTCTCGCGCCAACGGGCCGCTCGGACCTGGGGATCCTCGCGGACCAGGACCTCGCCAACGACCGTTCGGATGCCCGTCACCTCTCGGCCGGAATGGTACACCCGGGGCAGGCGGTGAGCCATACCGACAAGAACCTCCCAAGCGATGGTGGTGCGTCTTCGCGCCAGATCAGTGGCGCTGATGCTCTCATCGCCCTGCCTGCCTAGAAGCACGAACTCGTCGTCCATGCCGGCGCCGGGCACGTCGGTCACGTCCACCGCCACTGCATCCATGGCCACGGTCCCCACCAGTGGCACGCGCCGACCGCGGAGCAGGGCCTCAGCGCCGGGCTGGTAGCCCCTGATCCAGCCATCTCCATACCCCACGGGAATGGTGGCGATCCTGGCGGGCCTCTCCGCCCGCCATCGACCGCCGTAGCCGACGGCCGTGCCGGCTGGGACATCCAGGATGCGCAGCGCTCGGGCCTTGAGGGTCATGGCAGGACGTAGCGCGGACGCTGCGACTCGGGCCGCCGGGCTCAAGGGCAGGTCATCGGCGAGTTCACCGTAGAGGCAGAGTCCGGCCCGCACCATGCCGTGATGCCGGCTGGTACCGGCGAAGAGGCCACCGCTCGCGGCGAGATGGACCGAGGGAGCCCCGATACCCGCCGCTCGCAGGGCGTCGACCGCGCCCAGCAGGGCCGTCTCCTGTTCCAGCGACGTGTCGCGCTCTTCGGGGCTGGCCAGGTGCGACCAGATGCCGGCCAGCCGGACTGCCGGCGTCGTCACGATGGCCCGTGCCACCTCCGCGACCATCTCCGGCCTTATGCCGGCGCGCGTCAGACCTGTCTCGACCTCCAGGTGCAAACGCAACCGACCATCGGCCGGCGTGTTCTCGCGCCATGTGGCCAGGATGTCCCTGGCGAGTTCCGGGTCCGCAGCCACGAGCTCGAAGCCGGCCGATGCTGCCGCCGCGACCTCGTCGCGTGGGATGGTGAAGAGGATCATCACCGGCGCGTCGATACCCGCGCGGCGCAGGCCCTGCGCCTCGTCAAGAGTCGCCACGCAGAGCCGCCTGGCTCCTGCCGCGACGAACGTGCGTGCCGCCACCTCCAGTCCGTGGCCGTAGCCATCGGCCTTGACCACCGCGGACACCTCCACGTCAGGACCGACCAGATCACGGACCGCGCGCACGTTAGATGAGAGGGCATCCTGGTCGATCTCCAGCCAGGCCGTGCGCGGGATGGGCGGCAGGCCAGCGCCACTCAGCCGCTCCTCGATGGAGGGCCTCGCCGAGTGGTCGATCACGGCGTTCGCAGCCGCTCTCCGAAGCCCAGGCGACGCTCCCCCCGCGTCCCGCCCTGGGCGCGAACCAGGTCGTGGCGCGCACGGGCGATGAGCAGGGGCAGATCGGAGGCGATGAGGCCGGCGTCGCCCAGGGTCTCGCTGGCTCGCTCGGCGGCCACGCCGTGGAGGTACACACCCAGGCGGGCGGCATCGTAGGGGGCCAGGCCCTGCGCCAGCAGCGCCGCGACCGTACCCGCCAGCACGTCCCCGGTGCCAGCCGTCGCCAAGGCAGGGTTCTCGAAGGAGGCTCGCGCTGAGTGCTCCTTCGGTGACGCGACGACCGTGCGCGCCCCCTTCAGAACGACGACGCTGCCCCAGCGCACGGCGGCCGCCGCTGCCCGCTTGATCCGTTGGTCGTCATCCGCTTCGACCGGCGATCCGTCGAGCCGGGTGAACTCGCCGGGATGGGGTGTAAGGAGGCACGTGCGGGAGATGGAGGTCCACCACTCGGCCGTGGCGGCCAGCACGTTCAGAGCCTCGGCGTCAAGCACTGCTGGAACACCCTCCTGCCGGATGAGCGCCAGCACCAGCTCGGCCGTGGCCGGGCCAGGGCGCAGGCCCGGACCCAGCAGCAGGGCATCTGCGGACCGCTCCAGGATGGCCTGCGCAGCGGCCTGCGGCTCGACCTCCATGGGTGATCGCTCGGGCAGGCCCATGGTCACGGCCTCGGGCACCCGGCCCGCTGCCAACGGCTGGAGCGAGTCGGGCAGTGCCAAGCACACCAGGCCGGCCCCGGCGCGTACCGCCGCCTGGGTCGCCAGGAGGGCTGCGCCCAGGTGGTCAAGAGAGCCGGCAACGATGAGCAGGGTCCCGTGGCTGCCCTTGTGGGAGCGGGAGTCGCGACGAGGCACGAGGGGCGCGACCGTTCGATCGTCCAGCCGCTCTACCTCGGCCGACAAGAGGTGGCTCACCGCCCCTCCCCTTCGGAGTCAGGCCCTTCGACGGGGGAACCGGTCCAGCCTGCTCCGGTGGCGGGTTCCTGCGCGCGCATCCGCTCCATCCGCGCCAGGATGGACCGCTCGCGGTCGTCCATGCGGGCCTCCATGTCGATCGGAAAGACGAAGCTACCGCCCTCGGTACGGATGCCAAAGGCGATGGCCACGGCATAGTCCCGCTCGTGGCTGATGGACACTGCGATGCGGGTCATACCGAGCTGCTGGGCACGGCGCAGGGCACGATCGTGGAGCCGCACCGTAGGCTGCCCCGTGGGCAGCCGCACGATCTCGATCTCCCGCCAGCCGACGCCCCTCACACCCAGGCCGAGCACCTTGCTCACGGCTTCCTTGGCGGCCCAGCGTCCAGCCAGCGTCTCCGGTCGGGAGCGGACGTAGCGGTACTCGTCGTCGGTCAGGATCCGACGCTGGAATCGCTCACCGAAGCGGCGCAAGGTGGCGGCGATGCGCTCGACCTTGATGATGTCGATGCCCAGCTCGGTGGTGCCCTCAGGCGCCGAGATGCCCGCGGCCACGGGCGGCTACTCGACCGTGACCGACTTCGCGAGATTGCGCGGCTGGTCGACATCCGTGCCCCGCACCACAGCCATGTGGTAGGCGAAGAGCTGCAGCGGGATGGCTGCCAGGACGGGGCTCAGCGCCTCCAGCGTGTCGGGCACCCACAGGATGTCGTCGGCCATGCCCAGCATCGCGTCGTCTCCCTGGGTCGCCACCGCCAGCACCTTGGCATCGCGGGCACGACCCTCCATCACGTTGCTGATGAGCTTCTCCTGGAGTACGGAACGCGTGGCGATAGCTACCAGCGGCACCTCGGCATCGAGGAGTGAGATGGGGCCGTGCTTGAGCTCTCCGGCGGCATAGCCCTCGGCATGCACGTAGGAGACCTCCTTGAGCTTGAGCGCCCCCTCCAGTGCCACTGGGTAGGTGACCCCGCGACCCACGAACATGAAGCCTCGCGAGTTCACGTACTGACGTGCCAGGTCGCGCGCGTCGGCGGCCATGTCCAGTGCCTGCTGCGCCTTGTCTGGCAGTTCGCGCAGCGCGCGGACCAGCTCACGTTCCCGGTCGGGCTGGAGCTCACCGCGGGCCTTGGCCACGGCCGCCGCCAGGATCACGAGCGTCGTCACCTGCGTAGCGAAGGTCTTGGTGGCTACGACCGCGATCTCCGGCCCGGCCTGGAGGAACATCACCGCGTTCGCTTCGCGCGTTATGGCCGACCCCTGGGTATTGGTGACGGCTATGAGCGTGCAGCCCCGCTCGCGTGCCAGGCGGGCTGGAGCGATGGTGTCGGCCGTCTCGCCGGACTGGGTGACGGCAACCACGAGTGTGCTGTCGTCCAGCGGGGGCGGGCTGTAGCGGAACTCCGAACCGATGTTCCAGCGCGCCGGCAGGTCAGTCCACTCCTGGAAGACATAGGCTGCCACGGCCGCCGCGTAGTTTGCGCTGCCACAGGCCACGAACTCGACGCGCTTGGCGCGCCGGATGGCGTCCATGACCGGCTCCAGCTCGTCGACGCGGATCTCGTCGCCATGAACGCGGCCGGTGATGGATGCCCGGATAGCCTGCGGCTGCTCGTGCATCTCCTTCAGCATGAAGTGCTCGTAGCCACTCTTCTCGGCAGCTTCCAGTGTCCAGTCGATATCGCTTACGAGGCGCTCGCGGGGCGAACCGTCCACGCCGGTGATGCTGACCGACGCGGCGTCGAGGTCGGCCACGTCACCTTCCTCCAGAAAGATGACGCGACGCGTGTGGGCCAGCACAGCCGCCACGTCCGAGGCCAGGAAGTTCTCGCCTTCCCCGACACCCACGATGAGCGGCACGTTCATGCGCGCGCCGATCAGGCGCCCGGGCTCCTGCTTGTGCAGGACAGCAACGGCATACGCGCCATTCGCCTGGCGCAGCGCCATCCTGACCGCTTCCGCGATGTCGCCCCGATAGGCCTCCTCGACCATGTGCGCCAAGGCTTCCGTGTCGGTATCCGAGTCGAGGCGGTGTCCGCGGGCGGCGAGTCCCTCCCGAAGCTCCTGGAAATTCTCGATGATGCCGTTGTGGATGACCGTGATCTCGCCGGTGCAATCCATGTGAGGATGCGCGTTGAGGTCGTTGGGCCGGCCGTGTGTCGCCCAGCGAGTGTGGGCCAGGCCGACCGCCGCCGACGGAGTGGCGTCAAGGAGGGCCGTGCGCAGGTTGGCCAACTTCCCGGCTCGCTTCTCCACGAACATCTCACCCGAGGGCGTCACCAGGGCGATGCCAGCCGAGTCATAGCCGCGATACTCCAGGCGCGCCAGGCCCTCGAGCAGGATGGGTGCCGCCTCACGCGGTCCGATATAGCCGACGATCCCGCACATCCGCCCGTCCTGCCTCCCTCAGAGCCGC
>JALZLQ010000109.1 GCA_030858605.1 Chloroflexota bacterium | reverse complement strand
CGTCCGCTCCCGCCTCGTCCGCTCCCGCCACGGCTCCGGTCACGGCGGCCGGAACCGCTCCCGCCCCGGCACCTGCCGCCGCTCCCGCCGCGTCCGGCGCCCCGGCCCAGGATGAGTTGAAGCCCCTGACGCCGATGCGCAAGGCCATCGCGCGCCACATGGTCGAGGCCAAATCCACCGCGCCGCACGCCTACACCACCGTGGAAGTCGACATGTCCGGCGTGGTGGCACTCCGCGAGAGCATCAAGCGCCAGTACCAGGAGCGCGAGGGAACGGCCCTGTCGTTCGTGGCCATCGTGGGCAAGGCCGTCGTGGAGGGTTTGCGCAAGCATCCTGATCTGAACGCCCACTGGACCGCTGAGGGCGTGATGCGCAAGGCATCGGTCAACCTGGGAGTGGCCGTGGCGGTCGATGACGGCCTGATCGTGCCGGTCATCCACGATGCCGACCGCTACAGCATCCACGGCCTGAACCTGTGGGTCCAGGACTACGCCACGCGGGCCCGCGCCAACCGCCTGAAGCTGGACGACATCCAGGGCGGCACGTTCACCCTCAACAACACGGGCTGGTTCGGGTCAGTCTCCAGTCAACCCATCGTCAACGTGCCGGAGATCGGGATCCTTTCGATGGAGGCCATCGTCAAGCGGCCGGTCGTGGTGGAGACGCCAGCCGGCGACACCATCGGCATCCGTCCGATGATGAACATCTGCGTCAGCTTCGATCATCGCGGCACGGACGGAGCGCAGATCGGGCGCTTCGTGCAGGACGTCAAGCGGTGGCTGGAGTCGGCCGACACGCAGACGCCCGTCTGGTAAGCACGGACGCCACGAGCCGCCCCATGCGTCGAGAACTCCCCATGCTCCAGTCACCCAGCCTCGGCTCCGCCGCGGGCGACTCCGGTGGCCATGCCGGCCATCGACCGGCGTTACCGACCACCATCGCCATGGGCGGCGGCCGCTTCGAGATCGCCGCCGATGGTGGGAACGCGCCGCGCCGCCATCCCGATTGGATCAGGGCGCGCATCCCCACCGGCGACAACTACCAGGAGCTCAAGGGCATCGTCCGCGGCCTGGATCTCAACACCGTCTGCGAGGAGGCGCACTGCCCCAATATCGGGGAGTGCTGGGAGCAGCGCACGGCCACGATCATGATCTTGGGCGACGTGTGCACGCGTGCCTGCGGCTTCTGTGCCGTGAAGACCGGCCGCCCCACCTGGAACGACGACGACGAGCCGCGACGAGTTGGCGAGGCCGTGCGGCGGATGGGCCTGGAGCACTGCGTGGTCACCAGCGTCGCGCGGGACGATCTGCCCGACGGCGGCGCGCATATCTTCGCCGAGACCATCCGCGCCCTCCGCCGCGAGTCGCCGGGCATGGGCATAGAGGTGCTCATCCCAGACTTCAACGGCACGGATGAGCCGCTACGAACGGTCATGGAGGCAGCGCCAGACATCCTGAATCACAACCTGGAGACCGTCGAGCGGCTGCAGAAGCCTGTGCGCAAGCGCGCGCGGTATGGACGCTCCCTCCAGGTGCTGGCTCGCGCCAAGGAGATGGCGCTGGAGATCGGCGGTCGGGAGGGGACGGTCCATACGAAGTCGAGTCTGATGGTCGGCCTGGGCGAGGAGCGCTCAGAGCTCGCGCAGGCCTTCCGCGACCTGCGCGCGGTCGACTGCGATGTCCTGACCATCGGCCAGTACCTTCGCCCCACCGAACAGCACCTGCCGCTGGAGCGTTACTACCACCCGGACGAGTTCGCCGAGATGAAGACCGAGGCGCTGGAGCTCGGCTTCAAGCACGTGGAGTCGGGGCCGCTGGTGCGCTCCTCATATCACGCTCGCGACCAGGTCCCGGAGGAGGCCCGCCGCCGTCGGACCCCGCGCCAGGCAGCTCTCGCCGCGAACGGCCTCTCCTAGCTACGGGCTCCGGCGCGCCCGGCCAGAGCCGGATCGAGCATCCCGTTGCGCGCCCACCACTCGAGCGTGTCGCTGACCGTCGCCTCGAACGGCCGGTAGCCCAGGCCGAGGGCGGGCAGGCCGCTGCTGCCATCGATCGGCCCGCGAGTCGAGAGCAGGTACTCCAGGCTGGCGCGTGTCGGGATCGACGCGTCCAGCGATCCACCGGTCAGATCGTTCAGCCGAGTGACGGCCTTCACCAGGGCTCGAGGCATGAAGAAGCGCCGCCTGCTGCGCCCGATGGTCCGGTCCAGCGTCCGGCATACGGCGCGGAAGGAGAGCGTCTCGGCTGAGATCAGGTAGCGCTCACCGGGCGGCCTGCTCGCCACGGTAAGCACCGCGTCTGCCACGTCCCGCACGTCACACCAGCCGGTCATCGCGTCGGGCAGCGCGCGGTCATCCAGCAGTGAGAGCAGCAAGGCACCGGACGTTCCCGGACCGTGGTCCTCAGGCCCGATAACGGGCACCGGGTGCACCGTCGAGACTGGCAGCCCGAGTCCCCGCGCGCGGTCGGCCTCCTCCTCGGCCAGTACCTTGCTAGCCAGGTAGGGGTCGCCCCAGGCCAGGTCGCCTGGCTCCCAGCGTAGTGAGTGGATGTCTATGGTCCCGCGCTGTGTGCCCCCAGCGTGCGGCTTGAAGACGATGGCGCTGCTGATGTCGATGACGTGCGGGGTGCCGGCCCGCCGCGCCGCCTCCAGCACGGACCGGCTCAAGGCCGGCGTCTCCTGGAGCATGCGGGGGCCGGCGGCGCGGCCATACGAATAGGTCGCTGCGGCGTGCACGACGACGTCCACCGAGTCGAGCGCAGCGTCAAGAGCTGGCCCATCGTTGAGAACCGCGCCCCGCACGTCGATGCCGGCTGCGGCCAGCATCGTAGCCGCAGGGCCCTCTGGATCGCGCGCCAACACGATGACCTCGTGGCCCGACGCAGCGGCGGTACGGGCGACCCAGCCGCCGACGAAGCCGGTACCACCCGTGACAAGGAAGCGCACGGTCACGCAGGTCCAGCCGACTCTGGCGCCGCGTCGTTCCGCTGGGCAGGCTCCCGGGCCGCCACCCGTGCGCGCAGGCCCTCGACGAGGACGTTCACGGAGAACTCGAACTCGGTCTCGGTAGACTCCTCCGCGCGATGGTCCGCAGTCGATCCTTGCGGGGCCGATCCGAAGCTGGCCGCGAGCTCGGCCGTCACCGTGCCCATGGTGAAGGCGTGCACCGCGCACTGCGCCTGGTGGGCCGTCTCGTCGTCAAGCCCCGCCTTGCGCCACATCTCGTGCATCCGCTCCATCAGCGCGCGGACGCCGGGATGGGTGTGAGCCGCGGCTGGCAGCAGCGGGAAGAGACCGGGCTCCGCCCGGGCGGCGTCCCGGAACGATCGCGTGTATGCCCGCACGGCGCTCTCCCAGTCGGAGCCATCGACGGCGGCTCCCGCGATCTTGGCTACCGTGTTGTCGACGATGGCCTCGAACAGGGCGGCCTTGCTGGGGAAGTACCGATACAGCGCCATGGCCTCCACGCCCAGCTCACTGCCCAGCCTGCGCATGGACAGGTCCGAGAGGCAGTGGCGCCCGACGTAGTCAACGGCGCACTCGACGATGCGCTCCCGAGACAAGCGAGGCGAGGGACGCTTCAAATGGACACCTGTGTCCTCTCCGGCCCGGTTGACAGCGTACAGCGTAAACCGTGTGCTCCGAATCAAGAGTTTACACCGTAGAGGTCGGCTCGGGGAAGAGCCCGCAGATCACGGCCCAGCCGGCAGAGCACGCCTAAGGAGAGACCCGATGTCGGACGCCATCGTCACACCCGATCCCCGGCAAGCCGTGCCACCAGTCCCGGTCACGGATGCCGACAGCCCGCCGGTGCGGATCGACCCCCGCGCGCGGATGCAGATCTATGGCGCGATCCTGCTGGGACTATTCCTGGCCGCGCTGGACCAGACGGTGGTGGGCACGGCCCTGCCGCGCATCGCTACCGAGCTTCGCGGCAACGAGCTGTTCACGCTCGTCTTCACGGTGTACCTGCTGACAGCGACCGTCAGCGGACCGATCTACGGGAAGCTGTCTGACCTCTTCGGGCG
>JALZLQ010000085.1 GCA_030858605.1 Chloroflexota bacterium | reverse complement strand
TCGACCACGTGGTACTCGTCGAAGAAGCGCACGCCGTGCTTGATGCACTGCTGGTACAGCGTCTGGAGGATCATGTGGCCGGTCCGGTCGGCCGCGAAACATGAGCGCCGGACGGGCGCTTCACCGTAGTTGCGAGTGTGGCCACCGAAGCGCCGCTGGTCGATCTTCCCGTCTGGGGTGCGGTTGAAGGGCAGGCCGAGGTGTTCCAGCTCGATGACCGTGTCGATGGCTTCGCGCGCCAGGATCTCCGCCGCGTCCTGGTCAACGAGATAGTCGCCACCCTTGACGGTGTCGAACATGTGCCATTCCCAGTGATCCTCCTCGTGATTGCCCAGCGCCGCGCATATGCCACCCTGAGCCGCACCTGTGTGCGAGCGCGTGGGGTAGAGCTTGCTGAGGACCGCCGTCTTGACGCCGGTGCGCGCCAGCTCCAGGGCGGCGTAAAGGCCGGCGCCGCCGGCACCCACGATGACGGCGTCGTATTCGTGGGCCACCATGGGGCGGCTGAGCGGCTGCCGGTCGATCACCGCGTCAGGCCTCCAAGCACCGCGTCAGACCTCGAGGCCCGGCAGCGTGACCACCACAAGGGTCCCGATCACGAACAGGATCCCGGCCAGGATCCACAACGTGGACATCATCACCAGGCGGGCTCGAGTGCCGTGGATATAGTCCAGCACGACGGTCCGCATACCGACGAAGGAGTGGAAGAGCACGATCATGAGGAGCGTCCAGTCAAAGGCCCGCCAGAAGAGGCTGTTCCATCGCTCCCGGGTCACGAACTCGGCGGTCTGCTCGGCCGGATCCCAGATGAAATGCATGATGCTGAAGTGAGCCAGGGCCATCACGAAAAGCAGCACACCCGTGACCCGCATCAGATACCAGATCGCCACCTCCGTGCCACGACCCGATGGCTTGACACGGCCGGAGGAACGCGGGGAGACCTGCATCAGTTCACTCCCAACGCGCGCAGTAGAGCATCCAGCTGCTCACGGTAGAGCGGCAAGAGGATGATCGCCGCGCCGGGGATGCCCAGGCCGAAGAAGATGATCCAGTTGGCCCACCAGATCTTGCGATGGTGCCTGGTCATGGCGGGCCAGAGATCGATGATGATGATGCGCAGTCCGTTCAGGGCGTGGTAGAAGAGAGCGGCGCCGAGGAGGACTTCCATGATGCGCCCGATGGGACTGGCGTAAAAGGCGAGCAGCTCGTCGTATGCCTCTGGATTGCCACCGATGAGGTAGATGTCGATGACATGCAGGATGACGAAGAGCCACACCGCCACGCCGCTGATGCGGTGGAAGGCCCAGGCGATGGTGCCCTCACGACCTCGATACCGGAAGAGCAGCCCAAGGTAACGGCGCACTCAGGTTCGGGGGCTGCTCAGCGCGTCAGCGCGCCGCGGCCGGCACGGCGCCGGCCACCCGATCGGCCACGGCCCGGGCGAAGTCACGCGTTCCGGCCGTACCACCGAGATCCCGGGGCCGTGCCACGCCCTCGCCGATCACCCCGCGCGTGGCCGCCTCTACGCGGTGCGCGGCGTCGATCTCCCCCAGGTGCCTCAGCATCAGCGCGCCGGACAGGATGAGTGCCGTCGGGTCGGCGATGTCCAGGCCTGCGTACTTCGGCGCCGACCCATGTACCGGTTCGAAGACGGCCGCCTCGGTGCCGATATTCGCCCCCGGCGCTACGCCAAGCCCGCCCACCAAGCCGGCCGCCAGATCGCTCACGATGTCGCCATAGAGATTGGGCAGGACCAATACGTCGTACGACTCCGGCTTCTGCACCAGTTGCATGCACATGTTGTCGACGATGCGATCCTCGAATTCGACACGACCTTCGTATTCCAGGGCAACGGTTCGACAGCACTCTAGGAACAGGCCGTCACTCAGCTTCATGATGTTGGCCTTGTGCACGGCGGTGACCTTGCGTCGGTGATTCTTCACCGCGTATTCGAAGGCGTACCGTGCGATGCGCATCGAGGCATGGCGGGTGATGATCTTTATCGACTCCGCAGCGTCAGGCCCGACCATGTGCTCGATCCCACCGTACAGATCCTCCGTGTTCTCACGCACGATGACCAGATCGACACCCTCGTAGCGCGAGGCAAGGCCCGGGATGGAACGCGCTGGTCGGAGATTGGCGTACAGGTCGAGCGCCTGGCGAAGCGTCACGTTCACGGAACGAAAGCCGCCACCGATGGGCGTGGTGATGGGCCCCTTGAGTGCCACCCGGTTGCGGCGGATCGATTCGAGCACGGCGTTAGGCAGCGGCGTGCCGTGGCGCTCCAGCATGGCCTCGCCCGCCTCCACCCGTTCCCACTCGATGGGGACCCCGGTGGCATCCAGGACGGTCACCGCAGCATCGGCAAGCTCCGGCCCGATCCCGTCGCCGGGGATGAGCGTCACGCGATAGGTCACGTCCGGAATCGTACCGCACGAGACTGCGCACGGGCGTCCGCGAGCGGCACGCATGCCCGGCGATCTGGGTGTCGGAGTGCCGCGGCGTCGGAGCGGGGGCTCCTGTACCATCGGCGCCCCGTGAAGATCCAGGAAGCAGACGCCAAGTCGCTCCTCGTCGCCCAGGGCCTGCCCGTGCCTCCGTGGGCGGTGGCCCGGACGGCGGCCGACGCGCGCGCAGCGGCGGACAGGCTGTTCTCGGCCGGTGCTCAGCAGGTCGTCGTCAAGGCACAGGTGCTGGTCGGTGGCCGCGGCAAGGCCGGCGGCGTGAAGCTGGCGGCGGACCCGGCGGCGGCGGAGGAGGTGGCGGCGGCCATCCTGGACATGGACATCAAGGGCATCACCGTGCGCAAGGTGCTCATCGCCCCCGCGGCCGACATCGTGCACGAGTACTACCTCTCGGCGGTGCTCGATCGCGCTGCACGCCGAGTGCTCTACATGGGCTCCGCTGAGGGCGGCGTGGACATCGAGGAGGTCGCCCGAGAGCGGCCCGATGCGATCACCTACCTGCATGCCCATCCCCATCTCGGGTTGCAGGACTTCCAGGCGCGCGGTCTCTGCTTCGCCATGGGCCTGGGCGCGCACCTCAAGGACTTCGTGAAGATCGCCCAGGGCCTCTACGCCACGATGATCGCCAATGATGCGGACCTGGTGGAGATCAACCCGCTGGCCATCGTCCGGGAGGTGGGCGCTGACGGCAGACCGGTCGAGCGCCTACAAGCCCTGGACGCCAAGATCACGCTTGATGACTCGGCGCTCCACCGGCATCCCGGCCTCGAGGAGCTGCGTGACCTTGACGAGGAAGACCCGGTCGACATCGAGGCGCGCGCCGAGGGGTTGAGCTTCATCCGGCTTGAGGGCGACATCGGCTGCATGGTCAACGGCGCCGGGCTGGCCATGACCACCATGGATCTGGTCAAGCGTGCCGGCGGGCAACCAGCGAACTTCCTGGACATCGGCGGCGGAGCCCGTTCCGACAAGGTGGCTGCGGCGATGCGCCTCATCCTGGCCGACACGAGCGTGCGGGCCATCCTGGTCAACATCTTCGGCGGCATCGCGCGCGGCGATGAGGTGGCGCGCGGCCTGGTGGAGGCACGCCAGCAGCAGGAGCGCAGCGTGCCCATGGTCGTGCGCATCGTGGGCACCAACTC
>JALZLQ010000083.1 GCA_030858605.1 Chloroflexota bacterium | reverse complement strand
TCTTGTAGTCGAGATAGCGCTGTGATTGCTGGTCGAAGGCCACGCCCGCGCGATGCCGCACCAACTGATGGCTAAGGGTCCGGGTCACGCCGCTGATGGCGAATGTGAAGACGATGTGCTCGATGGTCGAGCCGTGGCCCGACTCGATGACGCGCCGGATGAGGTCCTGCTGCTTCTGCTCCGCCACGCGCCCGTCCGTCGCGCGCTCGAAGATGTCCTGGGGTTCCAGCTCGCTGTAACAGGTCCGGCAGGCCGTGTACATGAGCGGCAGGTAGTACTTCTCCGCGACCTCGCGATCGGGGAAGAGGAGCGAGACCTTCATACCCAGGTCCCGCGTGGCCGGGCTCCGCGGTGTGGCGGTGCGCGGCTTCTTGCTCGGTGCGGTGTCCCCGGCGGCGGGCTGGTATGCGGTCGGGTCGACGCCCATGCCCTCGGATGGCGGGGACGCGGCTGGTTCGGTGACGGCCATCGCCGTAGGGTACGACGTGAGCGCAGGCCCCGCCAGGTGACTGCGATGGCGGGGCCTTGACGCCGTCGATCCGACCAGCGGCCGACGTTCTCCGTCCATTCCGCACGCGTTCACCGGCCTGTCGCGGGCCGTTCACTCCGGCCGTCCAGGGTGAAAGTCCACGACGCAGGCCGGGATACCTCCTGGGCCACTCGTGACCTCTGGGAGACGATCATGTCCCGTACGGTCTCCAGGCGCAGCGTGTTCCGGAGCGCCGCCATGGTCGGCGCGCTGACGCTCGCCGCCGCCAGCATCGCGCCCGCTCTCGGGGCGGACCCTGTACTGCCCCCGCCATCGTCGGTGGGCACCGGCATCCCACTCACCTATCAAGGCCCGCCCCCGTCCGAGGTGGATCGGAACCTGGTCGGTCCGGTCAAGCTGCTCAGGGCCGGAGAAGTCAACGAGCGCAAGATGACGGTCACCTTGCCGCTCTACCGCGGTGCGCTGGTGGACGGACGCAGCGTCTGGTACATCCTCACCGACACTACCGACGAGCGGAATGCGGAGGCGCTGGGCCTCAACTTCTCCGCCAAGCTCAACTACGCGGCCGTGGGTAACGCCGTTCGCCGGGCCTGGCTGCAGGATGACGGTTCCATCCAGTTCGAGCGAGGCGCGGTGGACTTCTCGCCCGAGCGGGTCGTCGTCCCCGGAGACGCTCCGAACTTCTTCCCGCCTGCTTCCTTCCAGGCCGGCTCCAAGGGTGGACCGCGCTATACCCCGCTCTTCCGCCTCGAGAATGGCGGAGGGCACATCTACAACGCGCCCGTCGTGGCCTTCGATGTGGATGAGGACGAGATCGACTTCTGTGAAGGCGACGTGGACTACTCGAAGGTCCACGATCGCGTACTCAGCATCTGCCCGGACGGCGAGCGCGGCGGCACCGTGACGCTCCAGATGACGCCTATCTTCAGCTTTGCCAAGCCGTCGGCCTACATCAGCACCGAGGCGTCCGACCCGATGGTCGCCGCACTCGACTCCGGCACGCACGCACCTGCGCTGGGCGACACCGTGGTCGGCTTCGACGACGGCGCATTCAGCGCGGTGGAGCGCCTGTTCCCCATCGCCAACGGGCCGACGGGCGTCGACAATCCCCAGCGCCAGGGCCTGAACAGCGCCCTCTCGGATGTGGGAGAGGACGGCAAGCCGCTGCCTCCGGTCCATGTCATCGGTGGTCTCCCCACGGTCGCACTGGACTACAGCCCCCTGTGGGACCTGAACCTTGGGGAATGGTCGCAGGAGGCCATCGACAAGGGCTATCGATCGCGCTTGATCGACGAGTTCCAGCTGCTGGGGATGGTCGAGCAGGGCTGGCTCACCGGTCCCGACGGCGCGCCGTTCGGATCGACCGGTATCGTCGTGAACTGTCCCATCGTCATGCGCTTCCTGTAGCGCACGCTTGGCCCAGGCAACGGGCCCCCTCGCGACAGCCCGCCGGCCCTGCCGGCGGGCTGTCACGTTCAGCGACAGCTCAGGCGCGGTCGGAGACCTCGGGCGCCCGCGCGGCGATCCTTCGAAGCGGCCGCGTCCAGAACAGCCAGGCGAGGCCCGCTACGGCCACCGCCGCAACCAGGACGTAGAGCGTCGCGATCGGTCCCATCGACTCGGCGAGCACTCCCGCCACGATGGTAGAGAGGGTCGTGGCCAGCAGGACCAAGGCGTAGTCGAAGCTGAAGACCCGCCCGCGGAGCCGGTCCGGCACGGCGACCTGGAGGCCGTAGCTCGAGAGGGTCCACTGTGCGCCTCCGCCCAGGTGGGCGAAGAAGACGCAGACGCAGGCCAGCACGATGGTCGGGCTGGCCGGCAGTAGCGCGTAGCCCAGCAGGAATGCACCGATCGCCACGGCGATGGCCCGCAGTAGACCGCGGCCGTCGTCGGTCATGAAGCGCCTGGCGATGAACGGCCCGACCAGCGCGCCGCCGCCTCGCGCCGCGAAGAGCAGTCCGATGCCAGCGTCGCCCGCCTGGAAGACGTCCTCGGCGAACAGGGCAAGGAGCAGGACGACGCCCATCCCGACACCGAACGTAGTCTTGGTCATCAGCAGCGCGCCGACCATCGGTGAGTGCCGTACCAACGCGAGTGTCTCGCCGAGCGATCGGCGCAGTCCGCCCATGCCCCCGGCTGCCTCCAGGCTGGCCACTTCATCCGGCGTGAGGGACGCCTTGAACGGTCGCCGCACCTGCCAGATGAGCAGCCCCGACACGGCGAAGCTCAGCGCGTTGACCAGGAACGCGGCATCCCGGCCCGCGAACGCGGCGACCAGGCCGCCGACCGCAGCTCCGACGGCCAGCATCGTGCCCCAGGCGGCACCGATCAACGCGTTGGCCCCGGGCAGGTCGTCTTCCTCGACCAGATTGGGCAGCGAGGCCGTGGCGGTCGGCTCGAAGAAGGCCGAACCTACCGACAGGAGCGCCACGCACACGAGCGCGATCCACAGCGTGGAAGCATCACGGGCGAGCAGGAAGCCGAGCGACACCACGGCACGCCCCACGTCCGCGGCGATCATCAGCTTCTTGCGATCGAGACGGTCGGCGAGGACGCCGGCGTACGGCGAGGCCAGGAAGAACGGTGCCGTCTGGAGGACGAGGACCAGTGCGGCGACCGTGGTGGAGTCGGTGAGCTCCAAGGCCAGTCCCAGCAGCGCGACCGTGGCGAACCAGTCGCCCCCGAAGCTGATGAGCTGCGCCACATACAGCCGCGCGAACTGCGGGTTGCGACGAAGCAGGCTGAGGTAGGGGCGGGGATCCACGGCCGCACGATAGTGCCAGCGCCGCCGCATGGCCGCTACGCACCTCCGACATCTGGCCCCCGAGCCGCCCGTCGTTGGCCGAATCCTACGCTCAGGCCACGTTCCGGACCCGCTTCACGCCGCTCGTACGTGACCACGCTCCACGACCGATGGTCGACCGATGTTGCCCGGCCGCGAGTGCCACGTCCTGCTGACGCCAGCCGCCCCGACGGATTCGAACGGAGCGGAGTGCGACGCCGACACGCACGGTGTCCATCGCGCAAAGCATGAGCCGCGGCTCTTACCAGAACATAGACGGCAGCTTATCGCGCGCCTGGAGGATGCTGGCGTGGCCTCGGCCTCCGGCTGGCGACATCGACTCCGACCACGCCTCGTCAGGCGAGCTGACGGCCCTCCATCCAGACCGAATCGATCCTCTCGGCGAGCGTCGCCAGATCCAGGGCATCGCCGCGCACCACGACCAGGTCGGCAAGCTTGCCCGGCTCCAGCGTGCCCAGCCGATCGTCGACTCCAAGCAGCGCGGCCGCGACGGACGTGGACGAGGCAAGCACCGCGGCCGGCTCCATGCCGCCCTCCTCCATGTGGGCCAGCTCGCGCAGGTTCTGGCCGTGCGGTGTCACGCCTGAGTCGGTGCCCATGGCGATCCTGACCCCGGCTGCCACGGCCCGACGGAACGATTCGCGGTGGATGTCCACGACTTGGTGCGCCTTCTCCACCGACTCTGCGGGGATGGCCGCTCCCGCCTCGGCAGCTTCGATCACGCCGCGCGGGGCCATCAGCGTCGGCACCAGGTACGTGCCGTGGCTGAGCATCAGCTCGATGGCCTCGTCGTCCAGGTAGATGCCGTGCTCGATGGAGCGGATGCCGGCCCTGACTGCGTTCTTGATGCCGTCCGTTGCCTGGGCATGGGCCATCACCGGGATGCCGGCCGCGGTCGCCTCGGCCACCAGCACGGCCAGCTCGTCCTCGCGGAAGTGCGCGTGGCGCGGATCATCGCGAGGGGAGAGGACGCCACCCGATGTGGCCACCTTGATGACGTCTGCGCCGGCCCGGATCATGGCACGCACCGTCCGTCGCACCTCATCGGGTCCATCGACCAGCCCGGAGGGGGCACCTGGATGCGACATCCCGAACGGTGTCGGCACCTCCACTCCCGACACGTACCAATCGTCCCCGTGGCCGCCGGTCTGGGAGAGCATGCGGATGGAGATGCGCATCCGTGGCCCGCTGATGAGTCCCTTGGCCACAGCCTCCTTCACGCCCAGATCCGCGCCACCGGCGTCGCGCACCGTGGTGATACCGATGCGCAGCGTGGCCAGCAGGTTGGCGGCCGCCTCGTAGAACTGGAACGAGAAGGGCGTCTGGACCTGCCGCCACAAGTCGATGTGACTGAGCATCACATGGGTGTGACAGTCGAACAGGCCGGGCAGCAGGGTCCGACCATCCAGCTCCACGACTTCGTCGCCGTCCAGCTCTGGCCCGACATCGATGATCCGCCCGTCTTCTACCAGCAGGTCGGCCGGCGCGGGCGCCGATCCGGTGCCGTCGAAGATCATGCCGCCACGGAAGACGGTCCGGGAGGGGGGCGTGCGCATCCCGTGCATCCTAGCGGCTGGACGCAGGCCACTCGTCGGCTAACGACCGACCGTCCGCGGCGGTTCCCGCAGCGACCCAGCGACCCCTGTGGCATGCTCCGCACATGGTGCTCAGACGTTTCCTGGGGCTCCGCGACGAGCCGCCGTTCTCGCTTTCGAAACCCGGTTCGGAGTCCACCGGGGGCCATGCCGTCGACGCGCCCGCCCAGGCAGACACGGCGACGGTGCGCCGGATCGTGGCCGCCATGGAGGCGCTTCCCGAGGCGCAGCGAAGGTACATCGCAGGCTTCGCCTACATCCTTGGC
>JALZLQ010000080.1 GCA_030858605.1 Chloroflexota bacterium | reverse complement strand
AACAGCGCCGAGAGGTAGGTGATGGAGTAGCGGTAGACGCGCATGGCGCGCCGGTCCGTCCCGTCGCGCCACATGCCGAAGACCTGGACCAGGAACATGCCGCCCAGCAGCAGCGCACCGGCCAGGTAGATGAAGCCGCGGCCCGCCACGGCGAAGAAGATGAGCGTGAGCGCGACCATGAGCACGGAGTAGAGGCCGATCTGGCGAGTCGTCTCTCGTACGCCGTGCGTCACCGGCAGCATCGGCACCTTGGCCGCCTCGTAGTCCTTGGCCAGGTTCATGGAGAGCGCCCAGAAATGCGGCGGCGTCCAGTAGAAGACGATGGCGAAGAGCACCAGCGAGGGCAGACCGATGTCGCCCGTCACGGCCGACCAGCCGATGACCGGCGGCAGCGCGCCGGCCGCCCCGCCCAGCACGATGTTCTGGTGCGTGTTCCGCTTCAGCAGCATGGTGTAGACGACCACGTAGAAGCCGATGGCCAGCAGCGTCAGGAAGGCCGCCACGAGATTGACCAAAAAGGCGAGCACGGCGAAGGCCAGCACACTCAGGGCAAGGCCGAAGACCAGGGCATCCTCCGGTGCCACCCGGTGGGCGGGCAGCGGGCGCTTCCTGGTGCGGCTCATGAGCAGGTCGATGTCCCGGTCCAGGTAGCAGTTGATGGCGTTGGCCGAGCCCGCCGCCAGCGTCCCGCCGAGAAGCGTCCAGAACACCAGGTCCAGCGGCGGGATGCCACGCGCAGCCAGCACCATGGCCGGCACCGTGGTGACCAGCAGCAGCTCGATGATGCGGGGCTTGGTCAGTGCGATGTAGGCATTGACGCGTTCACGCCAGGTGGAGCGCGGTCCATCGATGGTGCCCGGCTGGTCGCCGGTCTCGGTCTGGCGCCCGCCTTCGCCGGGCAGGCGACCGGGGGTAGTGCGCGCCTCGTAGTAGGCGATCATCGTGGCTGCCGCGACGAGCGCCCAGATGAGCGCACCCAGCGCCAGGTGGAGCGCCACGGCCCACGGCGCGAGGCGCGTGAAGATCTGCAGAGCGCCCACGATGACCTGCACGCCATAGAGCGCCGCCGCGGTGCCGGCCAGGCCCAGCAGGACCTGCCGGCCCTGCGCACCGGCCATGCCAGAGACTCGATCACGCCGCGCCGCCCGCCACACCACGATGAATGCCCAGCCCACCACGACAGCCACGATGGCCGCCACGAGTCGATGCAGGAAGTGGCTCATCTGGAGCGCGGCCACGGCCGGGTCGGCGGCGAAGAGCGGCAGTAGCTCGCCCTGGAAGAACGGCCAGTCGAGATAGACCAGCGCAGCGCCCGTGGCGGTCACGTGCGACCCGAAGAGCAGCAGCGCGTAGACGCAGGCCGAGGTGAAGGCCAGGACCAAGGTGAGTCGCTGGCTGCCACCGCCGCGCGCCAGGCTGCGCGGGTAGTGGCTGCGGATGGCCACGAAGGTGAGCAGGACCAGCAGGACCATCGCCGTCGCGAGGTGCGCCGTGACCCACTCGCCGGCATTGCCCGTCTCCACGGTGATCTTGCCCAGCCACGCCTGGAACCCGGTGAGTGCCACCGCAGCGAGGGATGCCAGCACCAGCGAGCGATCGCCCAGATGACGTCGGATCGCCACGAATGCGACGGCAACCACGAGCAGCCCCACAAGCGCCGCCCACGTGCGGTGACTCCACTCGATCCAGGCCGCGTCATCGCCCAGCGGTGGCAGCAACTGTCCGTAGCAGAGCGGCCAATCGGGGCAGCCCAGTCCAGAGCCCGTGCCACGAGTGATGGCGCCGATCACCACGAGTACGAACGTGGCGACGACTGTGGTCAAGGTCAGCTTCTGGAAGCGCGTCATGGGGCAGGCCGATTGTAGCGGCGGCCCTGCCCCATCCCGCCGCGGACGGTCACGGCGGGGAATGGCTATGGTGAGGACATGTCCCGGACCCGCATTCCGTCCCCCGTAACGTGTCTGGCGCTCCTGGCCATCCTCGCGCTAACCGCTTGAACCGACCAGAGCCCCAGCGCTGCGGCTAACGCCTGCGATCCCAGCGGCACCTCCCTACAGAGCTACCCGGGCTGGCCGGGCTCCGACGTGGAGCCTCAGTCGACCGCGGAGCTGGTGCCCCTGCTGGTCTCATCCGAGCTGTCCGTGGGCCGAAACCGCTTCCTGTTCAGCCTCATAGACGGGCAGAACCGCCTGGTCGCCGCACCGGACGTGGAGGTCGACGTCCGATTCTTCGACCTGGCCAGCGATCCGGCCACCGCGGTGACCGAACTGACGGCCTCATACCTCGAGGCGGAGGAGGATCGCGGCCTCTACCGCGCGGCGGTCGACTTCTCTTGCTCTGGCTCCTGGGGCGCGGAGTTGACGGCCCGCATCCCGGGTCGCGAGCAGCGCCAGGCGCGGGTCATCTTCTCCGTCCGGCCGGAGTCGTCCACGCCTGCCATCGGGGCGGCCGTGCCCGCCAGCGTCACGCCGACAGCCGACTCGGCGGATGCCATCGCAGCCATCTCCACGGATATCGAGCCCGACCCTGATCTGTACCGGTTCTCGGTGGCGGAGGCGCTGGACCGGCAGGAGCCGTTCGCGCTGATCTTCTCCACGCCCGCCTTCTGCCAGACGCGCGCCTGCGGTCCGACCCTGGAGATCGTCCGGGAGGTGGCCGCCGACTTCAAGGACGAGCTGGCCTTCATCCACGTGGAGCCCTATCGACTCGAGGTGACCGATGCGGGACTCCAGCCGTTGCTCAGCGAGGCAGGAGGGCTACAGCCCGTGGACTCCGTAGTCGAGTGGGGCCTGCTCTCAGAGCCGTACATCTTCGTGGTCGCGGCGGACGGCACGCTGGCCGCCAAGTTCGAGGGCGTGGCTGGCGCCGACGAGCTGCGCGAGGCCTTCGAGGGGGTCGCCGCCGACTAGGGATCCCGCTTGGCCACACCCTTTGAACCAAGGGGTTGCGGCGGCTCCATCACCAGTTCCGTGGCGAGGCGGCCGGGCAGCGCCGGATCGGCCAGCATCGCCGTTCCGATGGCCACCGCTGTCGCGCCGGCCTCCAGCATCGCCTTCACGTCGCGCAGTGCGACCACGCCGCCACAGCCCACGATGGGCAGGCGAGCATGTCGTGCCATCTCCGCCACGGCACGCAGCGCAAGCGGACCGATGGCCGGGCCGGAGAGCATCGCGTGGCGCCCGGCCAGCAGAGCTGGTGGGCCCGAACCGCAGGTCAGGGCATCGGCGCCGGCCTCGGCGGCGGCACGTGCGGCGCCGCGCAAGTCAGGCGCGAGGATCGACAGCTTGACCAAAACTGGTAGGTCTGTGACCTCCCGGACGGCGGCGGTGATGGCACTCACGGCGGCTGCGTCGTAGGAGAGCGGGCGACCTTTTCGACCGGTCTCGACCGAACCCAGATCAAGCTCCAGTGCAGCCACGCCAGGGATCCCCTCGGTGCGTCCGGCGAGCTCGGCGAACTCCTCCGCGCCGCTGGACGCCACGAGGTTCAGGATGACCGGCACTTCCCAGGTCGCCCAGCGCGGCGCGTACCGCTCCAGGACCACTCTGATCCCGGGGTTCTGGTGCCCGATGGCGTGGAGTAGCCCGCCCGACGTCTCGACCATGCGAGGCGCGGGACCACCGGAGCGGGGCTGGAGGGTCGTGCCGCGCGTGACGATGGCGCCGAGTCGGGAGAGGTCCACCTGGCCGACCGCCTCGACCCCGTAGCCCAGGCAGCCCGCCGCGGCCATGACCGGACTCCGGAGAAGGAGCTGTCCGGGGCGCTTGAGTGAGAGGTCGATGGCTCCTTCCGTCACGGAGGGTCGGGCCAGGCGAGTTCCTGCGCACCGAATGATGGTCCCTCACGGCAGACCCGCAGCGGCCCGCTCAGACCTTCGACGCTGCACCCGAGGCACACCCCCAGGGCACAGCCGACGGTCTGCTCCAGCACGACCTGGAGCCAGGAGCGCGGCGGGTCCGCCTTCGCGCCGCGAGAGGTGCGACGCCCCGGGCGCCGGGCGAGTCGCGCCACGCCCAGCCGCCCTGCACGGCCCTGGAGCAGGACGACCAGATCCTGCAGGAAGTCCGTGGGGCCGGCAGCGTAGGCCTGGTCGGCCCAGGCCTCGTATCGCGGCACGAGGTCCAGCACGGAGCCGTGGTGCCCCAGCGAACCGTCCGTCGTGGCCACCGCGTACTCCACCTCGTCCGGCAGCAACGAAGATGGATAGACCGTGGCGGCGTTGATGGCGCCCAAGAGCAGGGTTACCTGGCGGCCAGCATCCAGCGCGACGTCCACGAGCGGCCGCAGACGACCGATGTCAGCGCCGGACGCGATCAGCAGGAGGTGGTGAGAACTCGGATCGGTGCGTAGCGGGCGACCGAAGGGCCCCCAGAAGGTGGCTCGGGCCTCGTGACCCATCGTGGCCAGCCACGCGCGCGCCGGTGCCTCGGGCGAGATCTGGAGCGTGACCTCGCCGCGCACGCGGTCGAAGCCGTGAAGCGTGACCGGTCGCAGCATGGGCACTCCCCATCCCGCGGGCGCGTGCATGTAGGCGTACTGGCCGGGCTGGGCGCGCGACGCGAGCGCAGGCGCTCGCCAAGTCTGTAGCCAGTGCCCCGGCAGGTACTCGCGAGTGGCGATGAACTCCGCGTCTATGCCGCCCTGCTCAGCTACGGGGCCGGGGCTCCTCATCGCTGCCCGGTATCCGGTCGCCGTCGCGCATGGCCTCGGCCTCACTCTCCACTACGACCGCCTCCACGATCTCCGGGTCCTCCGCGACCACGCCGACCTCGCCGAGCTCGTCGCCGCTGGGCCCGACGCCTGGGTGAGCATCAGCCAGTGCCTCGGCCAGGTCACCGAAAAGGTCGGTCGGATCGTAGAACATGACCAGCTCCTCGGGCGTGCCCAGGGCCTGCCAGCGCTCCGCGCCCTCGTCGGGCACCCCGTCACCGTCCTCGTCGCGTTCCGGAACGACCTCAGCTTCGAAGGATCCGTCGGACTTGAACCACAGCCGCTCATCCTCGTCGTCGAGGATCATCATGTCCCCGACCATGCCGGCCAGGTCTGTCGCAGAGACCTCGAACTGTTCGATCAGACGAGCCTCCGACAGCTGGCTTCGCTCCTGGAAGGTGAGGGCCAGGTCGTACAAGCGGCGTGCGGCCGTCTCGGTGTCTGGCGGCAGCTCCGCATCCTGGGTGGCCGCCCAGTCGTCAGCCGCGCCGGCATAGGGATCCCTGCCCCCGATGCCAACGCCAACGGTCTCCTCCGGGGAGATGCCCGCAGTTTCCATCAGGTCGTCCGCGGCCGTCGGTTCATCCGGCAGGCCAGCTTCCTCGCGGGCAGCGTCGGCGAAGGCGGCGTAGATATCCGCGGGGTTGTAGAGCTCTACGAGCTCCGCCGCGCTCTCGATGACCTCCGTCTCCGAGACCCATTCCCCGGTCGACTCGTCCTGGTAGCGGCTTCGCGAGCGAAAGGTGCCGTCGGGAGCGACCGAGAGGTAGTCCGGGTCGTCATCGATGAGCACCAGGCCGCCCAGGTCGCGCAACCGCTCCCGGTTCGCGTCCATGAAACGTACCAGTTGCTCCCCAGCTTCTGACAGGAAAGAATCACGCTCGATGCCCGCGTCGGCGGCGATCTCGCTCAGAGCCCCGACGCGTTCCTCGTCGTTCTCATCCATGCCGTTCATGCCGTCGGCGCTTCCTCGGCGGTCCATGGCGTCTCCTCCTACGGGTGGTATTCGAGATCGGGTCCCATCCGCTCGCGGAGGAACATCGAGTGGTGGCGTTCGAACATCCATTCGCCGGCCCGATGGCCGATGGCCCGAGAGCGCTCATCGCCCTCCAGCTTGTCGATGGTCCCGTAGTCGGGCAGTTCCAGCAGGATCACGTTGTCGAAGTCCCAGCCATAAGCCACGTTGTACCACCCCAGGAAGCGCATCCCGAATTCTTCCTCGTAGCGCTTGACCTGTCGCGGGAAGAGCTTGCGCATGAAGAACTTGAAGAAGGGGTCTCGTCCTCGGCGGACGGAGAAGAAGGTAGCGAGAACGGGCACGGGCCGGGCTCTCCTGTGTCGGGGTCGTGGTCGGGCGGTCGACCGGTGCTCCGGCTGGGGCCGGGCGACGGTCGGCGATGGGCGAATGGGCGGTATGGCGGTGTGCACTCGCATTGTCGCATGCCACGCACGGGGGGCAAGGGTGCGCTGCGGCAAGCCGGCAGCGCCGGGTTTCAGTAGCTGACACTTCGTTCGGACTCGAAGAGCAGCTCCACGAGCCTCTCCGGCAGCACCAGGTGCACACCTTCGGGCGCTTCGTGGATGCCACGCGCGGCGCTGGAGAAGACCGAGGCGTAGACCGAGGCGCCGCCCGTCATGAGCACCTCCCAGTGCTCCTGGGCCGTCCCGATGCCGATGCCCTCGATGGCTTCTCGCGTCTCAGGGCGCAGGACGTCGACCGCATCACCGGCCAGGAAGACGCTCACCTCATGGCCGGCCTGCAGGGCCATCCGTGCCACGCGCAGGCCGAGCGCCAAGCGAGTCGGGTTCTCCGGCCCCGTCGCGATGTGGACCAGAAGGTGTCCCAAGCTCAGTAGCTCACTACGCGATCGGCCTCGGCGATGAGCGCCACCAGCCGTGTCGGAGGCGCCAGCTCCACGCCATCGTCACCCGTGATGGCGCGGGCCTTGCTCGACTGGCCGGACGCATAGAGTCGCGCCCCACCGCTGCGAAGCGCCTCCCAGTGGTCCCGGACGCTCCCGGTGCCGATCCCGGAAGCCAGTTCACGGGTCTCGGGGCGGAGCATGTCCACGGCATCGCCGGCCAGGAAGACCGAGACCTCGTGCCCCTCCTCCAGGGCGGTGCGCGCCACCAGCAGACCGAGCGCGGCGCGGGTCGGGTTCTCCGGACCGGTTGCGATATGGACCAGGAAGTGGCTCATCTTTCCTCCTCTAGGGGCGTACTCTCGGCCCCAGCTTCCCCCTCCGCGGATCGGGCATCGTCCTCGATCATGCCCACGGTCCTGCGCGCGCCCGGATCGATCGGCCGGCGCCGCGAGCGGCGATCAGCCGCCACGAGGCGCAGCAGGAATATGACCGTCTGGCCGGCGAAGAGCAGGAGCAGCAGGGTCAGGAGGAGCATGGCAGCGCTGAGCCACGGTGGCGCGCCGGCCACCACGCTGACCGGGGTGGCCACCAGCAAGATGGCCAGCACCACCATCTGGAACCAGAAGCAACCCAGTCCCGGGCCGCGTGCCGCGTCGAGCGGTTCCCCTTTATAGGCGGGCATGGGCGGTTCGACCGGCACGCGCCGCGGTCCTGGCTGGGGTTCGTGGCTCATGAGGCCGCTCCGTGACCGTTCTGTGCGCCCGTGCCTCGCCTGGCCCACCAGTCGGCGAACCGGAACCATTCGCCAGCCGCCGGCAGGAACCAGGGCCGGCCGCGATAGATCGCGGCCAGCAAGGGAGCCGCAGGAAAGCCGATCCTCTCGAAAGCCCAAGGCTCGTGCTGCACGTCGGAGCCGCGACCCAGCCGGCCGGCCATGCGTATCCCGAAGGCCGTGCCCAGCGCGAGTCCACTGCCGCAGTAGCCCAGCGCAAAGTGCACGCCGTCATGTTCGCCCAGGTGGGGCAGCCGGTCGAACGTGAAGCCCACGTTGCCCCCCCAGGCATGGTCGATGCGCAGCTCCGCCGCTTGCGGATGGACCTGGGCCAGGGCTCCCGTGAGGATGGCCGCGGTCCGCTCTATCGAGGTGCCTCGAAAGGACGCACGGCCTCCGAAGATCAGCCGCCGCTCTGGGTTCACGTGCCAGTAGTACAGGAAATTCTTGGAGTCGAAGAAGGTCCGTCCTCGAGGGCTGACCGAAAGCGCCAGCTCCTCGCTCATCGGCTCTGTGGCGACGATGTACGAGCCGACGGGCATGACGCGCTGCCGGAGCCAGGGCACCAGCCCCTCGGTGTATCCATTCGTGGCCACCAGAACGTCGCGCGCCCGGATGGTGCCGCGGTCGGTGACCACGTCGGTGCCCCCGGCCATCCGCTGACGTGCCAGGCGCTGCGCGGCGACCCCCGTGTGGAGGTCCACACCGGCGGCCACGGCCCGCTCCACGAGACCCGTGAAGTAGCGACCCGGATGGATGGCGCTGGACTCCTCCAGCACCATGCCTCCCGGATAGTGCCGGCTGCCGATCTCCTCCTGGACGGCATCACCGTCGACCATCCTGCCGGACAGACCCGCTTGGCGGAATTCGGCCAGCTCCCGCGACAGGGCGGGCAGATGCCGGCTCGACCAGGCCATGACGGCCAGCCCCGTCCGCCTTAGATCACAGTCGATGCGCTCGTCCTGTACGAAGCGCTCGGCCTCCAAGTAGGCATCGACTCCCGCCTGAAAGACGGCCGGACCGAGTTCCGGACCATAGCGGCGCTTCAGAGCAGCGCGACCCCATTTAAGTCCGGGATGGAAGATGCCGCCGTTGCGCGTGCTTGCCCCCCAGCCCAGGCTCTCCTTCTCCAGCAGCGTGACGACAGCGCCCGCGCGCGCCATGCAGAGCGCGGCCACCAGGCCGGTGTACCCGCCGCCGACGACCACCACGTCTGCGCGGTCCGGAAGCGGCCGGCCGCCGAAGTCCGGGACCGAAGGCATGGTGGCGTGCCAATACGGCCGCCGGTCGTAGTCCGGCATGTTCATGGGTTCACGCCACGGATGGTAGCGGCAGGACCGAAGGCCGCGGGTCTCAGCCCGCCGGCTGGGGACGGCTGCTAGCCAGCGGTCGGGGAGCGAGGCGCATCCCCTTCGTTGCCGGCCAGCAGCGATAGGACGGCCATGCGCACCGGCACGCCGTTGGCCACCTGGTCGAGTATGACCGAGCGCTGCCCGGACGAGATCTCGCGGCTGATCTCCACGCCCTCGTTAACGGGTCCCGGGTGCAGCACGACAGCGTCCGATCGGGCCATGGCAAGCCGCGCGCTGGTCAGCCCATAGCGCTGGGCATACTCGTGGGACGACGGGCCGACGCCTCCCGACCGCTCGCGCTGGATGCGCAGCGTCATTACCGCATCCACGCCGGCCAGCGCCTCCTCCACTCTCGTGGTGGTACGGATGGCGCGAGGGGAGGCGGCCGCGCCCAGCCATCGCGCCACATCCGGCATCCACTCCGCTGGGCCGCACAACGTCACATCCGCACCCGCCGCGATCAGCGTCCAGACGTTGGAGCGGGCCACGCGCGAGTGGAGGATGTCGCCCAGGATCGCCACCCGGGCGCCGGCCACCCCTCGCGGCAGGCGTCGTCGGAGCGTGTACAGGTCGAGCAACGCCTGGGTTGGATGGGCACGACACCCGTCACCGGCATTGACCACGTGGCCCGGGAAGTACCGCGCCGCGAGATCGGCTGCCCCTCCGCGCCGGTGGCGCATCACCAGCAAGTCTGCGCCCAGCGCGGCCAGCGTACGGACGGTGTCGGGCAACGATTCGCCCTTGACCAGGGAGCTCATGGGGGGGTCGAGATGGAAGACCTCGGCTCCCAGCGATCGCGCCGCCATGTCGAACGAGAGCCGCGTGCGCGTGGAGGGTTCGGCGAAGAGGGTGACGAGGCGCCGGCCGGCCAGGTCCGTGCGGCGGGCCCCCGCGCGCAGGGAAAAGGTCATCTCGTCGGCGAGGAGCATGACCCGTTCCAGCTCGCCGGCCCTCAGCCCCTCGACATCGAGCAGATGCCGATGCGGCCACGGCAAGACTGCCACCGTCATCGCGGAGGCGCTGCTGCCGTCATGGAGCGTCGTCCGCCGGACGCTCTATGACCACCTCGTCCTGCCCGTCGATCTCCTCAAGGTGGACCCTGATGACCTCGCCCAGGGAGGTGGGCACGTTCTTGCCTACGTGGTCGGCACGGATGGGCAGCTCGCGATGGCCGCGATCCACGAGCACCGCCAGACGGACAGCGGCCGGCCGTCCGTGGTCGACCAGGGCGTCCATGGCCGCGCGGACGGTACGTCCGGTGAAGAGCACATCGTCGACCACGACGAGCGTGGATCGCTCCAGCTCAAAAGGCAGCTCCGTGCCCTTGACCAGCGGCTGGCGAGCGATCCGGGAGAGGTCATCGCGGTAGAAGGTGATGTCCAGCGTGCCCACCGGAAGGCTGACGCCCTCATGAGCTTCGATAGCCGCCCGGATGCGCTGGGCCAGGGGGACACCGCGCCTCTGGATGCCCACCAGTGCCAGTCCGGCGGTGCCGCCGTGCCTCTCCACGATCTCGTGGCTGACACGCACGAGTGCTCGCCGCACCTCCTCAGCGGTCATGATCCGCCGCGCGCTATCTGACAAGCCGTTTCCTCCTCGCCGGGCTCACTGGGCCGGTGCCTGGAAGGCCGGGTTCAGGATAACGGTCGGTCAGAAGGCCGGGAGGCCGGTCCGGACATCGAACTCGCGGATGCGCAGGCTGCCATGGCCGCGCGGACCCCAGGTCCGCAGGCGAAGCTCGCCATCAGGTCGATCCTCAGAGGGGGCGACCCAGGCGACTCGATCCCGGCCCAGCGTGAACGACCGACGCGCCAGAGTGGACGCAAGTAGCACGGTCCTGTGATCGATGGACGAGGTCGCGGGCTCCACGCGAAGCACCGCCAGCTGCCCCCATGCCGCACCGGGCGTCTCCGTCACCCAGAAGCCGAAGGCGCTCGAATCCTGGGACCAGCGAACCTGCCACTCGCGGACCGGATCCATCCCGGTATCTCGGTCAGGCTCCACCGGACCCAGATCGGACCGGGGCTCCAGGGTGGGCACCGGAGATGGGGTCGTGCCAGTCTCGCTGGCGAGAGGCGAGACCTCCGGCGCGGGACTCGCCTCTCGCCGATTCGCGCGCCTTTCCTCGCGCCGCTCGGCGCGCTCGTCGCTGCTGGGCCTGGTTCGTGTGGTGGCGCCCGCGCCGGTGTCCGGAGCGCCCGTGACGAGGGAGCCGTCGACCTGGCCGGCGGGCCGGTCCGTGCCCGTGGGACTCGCCGCAGTGAAGGGGTCCAAGGCTCGCCAATCCAGCATGGCCAGCGCGCCAGTCACGGGCAGCACGGCACGGCCGTCAGCGACCAGTTCACCCTGCCAGCTGATGGCGAAACGGCCACTCGGGTCGATGGCCGGCAACCAGCCGCCATCTCCGGTCACGGCGCGCTCCACGCCCGTCACGGGATCGATCACGACGGTACTGGTGGCGACGCCATCGTCCGTCGGCCCGGTCTCCTGCGCGCGGCTGACCACCACCCGGCGGCCCGACCATGACGCGAAGTAGGACATCCCATCGTCGGTCAGGCGCTGTGCTCGAGTCTCCCCGATGCGCCAGAGGTACACGTCGGGCCCGCGACTGGCATCCGCCGGCATCGCGCTGAAGGCGAGCATGTCGCCGTCCGATGACCAGGTCGGGCGCGAACCGACCACACGCACGTCCTCCAGCACCGCCTGCATGGCAGCCGGCACGGGCGAGCTCGAAGGGAGCGCGAGAGAAGGATCGAGGCTTGTCAGGGGGGTCACCGAGGGACTCGATACGTCAGGGGATGGCGTCGCCGGGCCGGGATCGGCCGTTCCGTCACCTGGCGCGGTTGGCGATGCTGCGGACTCGGAAGGATCCACGCCCGGGACGCTCGGCTGGACCCCTGACGCTTCCCCGGGAGCAGGCCCGGACGGCTTGGTGGTGCCTTCGGGAGTGGCAGTCGCACCGCCCGGATCGCGAGAAGGTGGAAGCGTGGGGGCGGAGCCCGTGCCGGGCGAGGGTACAGACGGAGGCAAGGGCACATCCGGGCCGATGTCCCCAGGGGGCGTGACCATCGGGTTCGGCTCCGTCACCTCGGGCAGGATGAGCACCGAGACGCTGTCGTTGCCCAGGGCATCGATGGTCAGGAGGGCCAGGCGGCCGTTGGCCTCGTGAAGGTCCAGGCTTACCGCGGTGATCTCGCCCGGGGCCGCGATCACTTGTCGGTGGGCTGTCGAGACCGCGGCACAGTCGATGGCCACGGGAGGACAGGCGCGATCCACGGTGGTCTGGTAGATGGCCAGGCCCTCGGCCGTCAGCTCCACGAAGGCCAGGGCTTGCGTGGGCACATCGAAGGGCGTCGGCAAGGCGGCGGCGGGGGCGCCTGGTCCTTCGGGGGCGCCACTCGAGGGAGACAGCTGCGTGCCGACCACGGTGATCGCCAGCACGAGGCTGGCCAGCGCCGAGAGCATGAGGGCCGGCGAGTCCGCCCGGCGTAGCGGACGATCCGTCCGTGCCTGCCGCCTCTGCCCGGGATGCCGCGCGATCTCTCGGTCCAACGCGGCCGAGGTGCGCGCCCAGAGGTCGCGCGGGGGCGGTATCGGCGGGAGGCCGCGCAGCACTTGCCGGTCCCGCATGTAGGCGCGTTCGGCCATGCGGCAACGGGGACAGATGGCGAGGTGCGCGCGGAGTCGGACGGCCGCCTCCCGAGGCAGGGCGCCGTCGAGCCGGTCGGAGATCAGCCTGCGGAAGGGGAGGTGCGGGTCGACCGCGTGCCTCAAGGGCTATCCTCCCGCTCGGGTCGTGAACGAGCGGGCGCGCGCGCAGGTGCCCGGTCGTGATCCGCCACCGCGGACCGCGCCCGCTCCACGGCGAGAGCCTGTCTCATCGACTCGCGCGCCCGGGTCAACACGGCACGAGCGGCCGTGTGTGAGACCCCCAGGGCCTGGGCCAGCTCCTGCCCCGTGAGATCGTGCACCTCGGCCAGGAGCAGGGCCATCCGTTGCCGTTCAGGCAGCGTTGCCAGCGCACGTTCCATCTCCGTCGTCAGCCGGTTCCGCAGGACCACATCCTCGGCCGACGGGTCGGTGCCACGTGACTCACCGGTCCACGGCACGAACCTGATGATGCGGCGACGACGCAGCTCGTCGATGGCCGTGCGTCCGGCGATCTGATAGAGCCAGGGACGTGCGCGCGAGGGGTCCACCAGCGTGTCGTACGCTCGGAAGGCCTTCACGAACGTCTCCTGGGTGAGGTCCGCGGCCAGCTCGTCATCACGCAGCATCCGGCATAGATAGCTGTAGATCTCGGCATGGTGCTCCGCATAGAGCTCTTCGACGCAAGCTCGGGCGCCGGCCTGGTCCGTCATAGCCTTCGATCCGAGACACGGCCATACGACTTCGACCGATCGCGCCCCCTGGGTGTGAGCGCTCTGCCTGCCTGTGACGGACGGGCGGGGCCGGATGTGACGTGGCCATCGGGAACGAGTCCCGTCGGCGAGGTCACCGCGTGCCTTCCCGAGGGAACTCATCCCAGCCCCGGCCGCCGACGGGCACCTCGATGGAGCCATCGGAAGTCCGGCTCGGATCGGACAGGGACGCCGCACCCGGCGACGGGTCGGCCAGCGACGCCATCCCCCGAGACGCGGCCAGAAGCTCCTCGACGGCTTCCTCGGGGCTGACCGGGTTCACGGGCAGCCCGGTACCCAGCTCCAAGCCGGCGATCTCGCGCAGGCGTGGATGGATCTCCCAGTGCCAGTGATACGTCTCGTCGACGCGTTCGCGCAGCGGGGCCGTATGCAGCACCAGGTTGTAGGGCGGGCCGTCCAGTACGGAAAGCATGGCCATGACCTTCTGAAGAGTCTCGGTCGCGCTGGCGATCTGCTCGTCCGTGGCGCGACCGAAGTCCGCATCGTGATGGCGCGGCACGACCCATAGCTCGAAGGGAGAGCGCGACGCGTACGGCGCGAAGCAGACCGAGGCGGCATCCTCCCAGACGACCCTTACGCGATCAGCCAGCTCGTCGCGCACCAGACGGCAGTACGGGCAGACGCCCTCGCGGATCAGATACCGGGCCGCGCCTCCCAACTCCTCACCGATGCGATGAGGGATCTGCGGCAGGTCGTAGAAATCGAGGCACAGGTGGTCCGTGCGCGCGCCGGCCTGGGCGCCCCAGTTCTGTACCACCTGGAGGTAGTCGGTCTCTCCCGCGTCGCGAGCCGCAGCGACGGCATCTCGCGCGCGCGCCAGCATCTCGACCACGATGGCGGGGCGCTCTTCGGCCAGCGAACCATGGTGGCCCACCGGCGCCACGATGGTCTGCCACGAGCCGCAGTCCCCGACCAGGCCGAGGCCGGGCGCGCGGTCGTCGTGACCTGACTCTCGCGCCTCGCGTTCCGTGCCGGCCACACTGAACGCCTGGGGCTTGAGCACCCGCACGCGAACGCCGTCGCCGGACGGTTGCTCGCAGTTCTGACACGCGGCACCTGGGGGAGACACGGGTCGAGCGGCGACCTGGAAGCGTTGGCGCTCGAACTCGCGGTCGACCACGACTGCCACCCACCAGCCGGTGATCGGATCCTTGCGAAGTTCGAAGAGACCGCCCGCCATCGACGCACGATAGCAGGCGCGTCAGACGGCTCCAGCGACCAGGCCAGTCCGCTACTGGGCTCAGCTTCAGGCCGCCCCGGCAGGGACCTCGTTACGGGCGCGCGAGGGGCCGCCGCTCAGGTCCGAGGCCTCATCCAGCCGTTCGCGGAACGCCTCCTCGAACCTGACCGCGGCTTCCGCGACGCTGTGCGTGGATGGTCGGCCGGCCTCGCCCGGCCAACCCGCTTCACGGGCGATGGAGGTCACCTCGATGTCCGGCATCCCGCAGGGGTCGATCAGCTCGAAGTCGACCAGGGAGGTGGTCACGTTCAGGGCGATGCCGTGATAGCTCACGCCGCGTTCGATGCGGAGACCGAGCGCGCCCAGCTTGCGCGGTGGTGCGCCGGGTTCATCGCACCAGCAGCCGGGGAAGCCGTCGCGCCGCGCCGCCCGTAACCCGTAGCTGGCCGCTGTATCTACCATGGCGGACTCCAATGCCCGTACCAGCGGCCGAAGGAGCAATCCGCGCGCGGCGAGGTGGACGATGGGGTAGGCGACCAGTTGGCCGGGTCCGTGATAAGTGACCTCGCCGCCCCGTTCCACGCGGATCAGCTCGATGCCGCGCCTTGCCAGCAGCTCTTTGCTGGCGCGCACATGCACCGGGCTGGCGTGCCGGCCAAGGGTGAGCACGGGGTCGTGCTCGACCAGCAGCAGCTGGTCGGGGATGCGTCCCTCCGCGCGGGCGGCGACGAGCTCGTGCTGCCGCTCCCAGGCTTCTCGATAACCCGTCCGACCCAGCCATCCGGTCTGGAGTTCCACGGCCCGACGATAGCAGGACGCCGGCCCGCCGCCGCCGCTCGGCCCGCTCTTCAGGGCAGCAGTTGGCGTAGTGCGAATACGACGTTGGCCGGCCGCTCGGCGAGTCGCCGCATGTACCACGCGTACCACGACTCACCATACGCCACCAGACTGTGGGCGGGATGACCGCATGCGGCCAAGCGCGACAGCTCGTTACGTCTGATGCCGTACAGCATGTGCACCTCGAGTACGCGACGCGGCGCCCCGATCGCTTTCGCGCTGACCGCGATGCGCTCGACGAGATCACTGTCATGGGTGCCCAGCGCGAGTCGTGCCCTACCGTCGCGCGCAGCCTCCGCGAGCGTCACTGCCAGGCTCTGGTAGTTGCCATCGACCGCCGCCTTCGATCGATAGGCGATGGCGTCGGGCTCGTCATACGCTCCCTTGACCAGTCGCACGCAGGGCCGGTTGGGCAGGATCCGCTGGAGGTCAGCGGCGGTCCGCTTGAGATAGGCCTGGAGAGCTATCCCCACGCGATCGTGGTCGCGTTTCAGGCGTTCGTAGAGGGCGACCGTGGCCTCCGTGTAGCTGGAGCCCTCCATGTCGAGCCAGAACCAGGAGCCCGCCTCCCGTGCATGGGCCGCCAGTTCGCGACAGTGGCGTTCGCATGCCTCCGGATCTATGTCCATGCCGAGTTGAGTGGGCTTGACAGAGATCTCGATCACCCGGGCGCGTACTCTCCCCCGCTCCAGGACGTCGTGGTAGTGGGCCGCCACCCCGTCGGCCTGCGCCAGCTCGGTGAGGTTCTCGCCGAGGCGGGTGAAGAGGACGCCGAAGCCCGCCGCGTTCTCTCTATCGGCCGCTGCCAGTGCGTCCGCCAGTCGCTCGCCGGGCATGAAGCGACGGACGGCGCGCCTGGCAAAGGGCAGCTTGGGGAGGTGATCCTTCAGCCAACCATTTCGAGCCATCCAGAGCAGGATCCGGCGCACGCACCCTCACGCAGCGGGGGCCGGCATCGTGACACGAACTCCTGCGTTCGTGTCGAGACGTGCGGTCGTGCCGCGTCGTGCGGTGTGGGCGTCCTGCGGTCGTGCCGTGCCGTGGGCCTGCGGATCCTTGGGCGCCGGAGTGACGACACTATCGTCGGTGAGCGGGCAAGCACGGGGCCTGGTACGCCACCGTGACTCGGACGCAGAGGATAACGGCGCGATCGACGACACCACCGTCAACATAGAGCACAAGGATGTCGGCAGGCGCGTCTCGGGCCCCGGTCGACCCGGGCGAGAACCGAGCAAGCCACTCGCGACGATAGTGGCGTCAGCGACGTCCAGAAGGCACAGGAGTCAGGGCGGCGCGCTCTGGTGTACCGCGCCCTCTGGTGTACCGCGCCCTCCGGCGTATCGGCGGCCATCCGCAGCGATCCGCCACCCGAT
>JALZLQ010000067.1 GCA_030858605.1 Chloroflexota bacterium | reverse complement strand
AGGTCAAGGCCACCAACGGCGACACGCAGCTGGGCGGCGACGACTTCGACCAGCGCGTCATCGACTGGCTGCTGGCTGAGTTCAAGAAGGATCAGGGCATCGACCTGACCAAGGACCAGCAGGCGCTCCAGCGCCTGAAGGAAGCTGCTGAGAAGGCCAAGATCGAGCTTTCCTCCGCCAGCCAGACCGAGATCAACCTGCCCTACATCACGGCCGACCAGACCGGACCGAAGCATCTCGTCATCAGCCTGTCTCGGGCAAAGTTCGAGGACCTGGTGGCCGACCTCGTGGACAAGACCAAGGGACCCGTCCAGGCGGCTCTCAAGGATGCCGGGCTTCAGGCCTCGGCCATCGACGAGGTGATCCTGGTCGGAGGCATGACCCGCATGCCGGCCGCCGTCGAGGCGGTCAAGCAGATGTTCGGCGGCAAGGAGCCTCACAAGGGCGTCAACCCGGACGAGGTCGTGGCCATCGGCGCGGCCATCCAGGCCGGCGTCCTGGCGGGCGACGTCAAGGACGTGCTGCTGCTGGACGTGACGCCGCTGTCGCTGGGCATCGAAACGCTGGGCGGCGTCATGACCCGCCTCATCGATCGCAACACGACCATCCCCACGTCGAAGAGCCAGGTCTTCTCCACGGCCAGCGACTCCCAGCCGCAGGTGGAGATCCACGTGCTCCAGGGTGAGCGCGACATGTCTGGTGACAACAAGACACTGGGACGCTTCATCCTCGACGGCATCCCGCCGGCGCCGCGCGGCGTGCCGCAGATCGAGGTCACCTTCGACATCGACGCCAACGGCATCCTGGACGTGCGGGCCAAGGACCGCGCCACCAGCCGCGAGCAGACCGTGCGGATCACGGCCTCCTCGATGCTCTCCAAGGACGACGTCGACCGCATGGTCCGCGACGCCCAGGAGCACGAGACGGAGGACAAGCAGCGGCGCGAGTCGGTGGAGATGCGCAACCAGGCCGATGCCCTGGCGTTCCAGGCGGAGCGCACCCTGCGCGACCTGGGCGACAAGGTCTCAGCCGAGGATCGTGCCGAGGTCGAGCGGAAGGTGGAAGCCGTCCGGGAGGCACTCAAGGGCGATGACACCCCTGCGGTGACGCGCACCACGCAGGAGCTCGCTGAGGTGCTCCAGCGCGTGAGCACGGCGGCCTATCAGGCCTCATCCCCGGCCGGGGACGGCTCGCAGAACGGTGCCGGCGCCGATGGCGGCGAATCGGGCGAGTCGGGGGCGGAGGGTGCGTCGCCGGAAGGTTCAGCGTCGCCGGAAGGTTCAGCGTCGCCGGAGGGCGAGGAGGCCGTCGAGGGCGAGTACAAGGAGGTCTGAGTCGACCCGGGTCAGTTCTCGATCACCGGCCGGCGATGGCGACCGGGTCTAAGCCCGGCACGTGGCGCCCCAGGAACTTGAGGATCGCGCGCTGTTGGCGGACCTTTTCATCAAGGTCGTTCGAACCGTGTCCCGTGCCGAACACGTACAGCTCGTGCGGGTGGTCGCGGGCGGCCAGGCGCTCGACGTAGGCCATCGCCTGGCGGTACGGGCAGCGGCTGTCGTTCTCGCCGATGAGGAAGAGCACAGGAGCACGGACCTTGTCGACGTGGTTGATCGGATTGCGGTCGCGCATCAGTTCGGGTACCTCGGCGGGCGTTCCTCCAAGCAGCGCGCGGTCATAGGCTTGGAGCATCGGTGACAGATCCTCATAGCCGAGTTCGTAGTCGCCCACGGGCACGCCGGCCACGCCGCACAGCCACAGGTCGGGATGTTTGCCCAGCTCCATCAGCGTGACGTAACCGCCCCAGGACCACCCCCCGATCACCGCGCGAGCAGGATCCGCAAGGCCGCGCGCGAGCAGGTCGCCCAGGCCGGCGTTGACGTCCTCCAGCTCGGGGCCGCCGATGTCGCCTGTCAGGGAATCCCGCCACTCGCGGCCGTAGCCCGTGGAGCCGCGGTAGTTGACCATGCCGACCACGAAGCCGGCGTCGACGTAGGCCTGGGCCTCGGGGTGATAGCGGTCCAGATCCAGAGAAGTCGGTCCGCCATGGACGAGCATCAGCACCGGGAACGGCCCCTCGCCCTCGGGGGCGACGTAGAAGCCGTGCACCTTCTGGCCACGCTCATTGTCGAAGTGCCAGGACTCGTAAGGACGGCCCGGCGGAGCCGGTTCCGAAGCGGCCCGGAGGACTTCCTCGCCGCCTTCCTCCAATACGCGGGGCTCTCGGTGGCCTTGCGATAGCCGGTACCAGACGTCACCGTTAGGGCGGACGCGGGCGCCCCAGGCGACAGATCCGGGAGGATGGTCGATGGGCGTCAAGGTGCCGTCGGTGAGCTGATAGCGGTAGAGTCGGTGACGGCCTTCGTGGAGGTTGTTCAGCAGGAGGGCCTCACCGTCGGGATACCAGCCGGACACCGTCAAGGCACCCGGCAGATCGACGTCGAGCCGCCGCCGAGCTCCGGTGCCAGGCTCCCAGATGGCCGGACGCTCGTCGCCCTCGATCTCGTCGTTGATGGCAAGCCGCTGATCGCCGGCCAGCGGCGACCACGCAGCAGCGGTGAGAGCCATGCTCTCATCGCGGAGCACCGCCACGGCAGTCCCGCTCTGCGCCTCGATCACTCGCAGCGCTGGATGCATCAGACCGCCGCCCTCGCTGTCAGACAGGCAGAGCAGCGCTCCGTCGGCGGATAGTCCAGCGCGGCTGAAGCCGTCGTCGGCGCCCGCCACCTGCAGTGACTCATGGCTGCGAACGAGCTCGCGGGCCGGCTCGCCATCGCGGGCGACGTACACCGCGAAGCCCTCGCGATCGCTTACTCCGGCAACCACGATCCCGGCGGCCTGCGCCAGTCCCTCATTCCAGCCATGGGGCACGCCCGCGAGGAACGGCTGTGCCGCACCACCCTCGAATGGCGCCCGGTACCAGCGACCGGACTCGTCGCCCGTATCGTCGGAGAACCAGACCACCCCGCTGCCATCCAGCGTCGGCGCGCCCACGGTCACGCCGACCGGGCTGTCGGTCACCTGACGGCCCTGGCCCGTCCTGAGATCCCGGCAATGGATCTGCCAGATGCCGCTCTCGTTGCTGGCATAGACGATCCGGTCCGGCGCCAAGGGAGACCAGTCGGGCAATGAGACGGTAGCGGCGCGGTAGCGGCGCTCCCAGATCGGCGTCTCGGCGTGCGGGCTCATGACGCCAGCATACCGACACGCAACAGCGGAGCGATCAGCCCGGGGGCAGCGCTCCGTCGCGGATCATGAATCTGGATGGGTTCGGAAGCTCGCCGAAGCCGACCCGTCGGTAGATGTCGTGCGCATCGCGCGTGGCGAGCAGGATCCGGCGCAGGCTCTTCAGTTCGGGATGCTGCACGACGCATTCCATCAGCCAGGTGCCCAGCCCGCGGCCACGTCCCTCTCGCAGCACGAACACGTCGCACACCCAGGCGAACGTCGCACGGTCGGTGATGACCCGGGCGAAGCCGAGCTGACGGTCTCCCTCGTACAAACCCAGGTTGATGGAGTTGGCGAGGGATCTCTCGACCATCTCGCGCGGGCGGCCCTCCGCCCAGTACGACTCCTCGGCCAGGAAGCCGTGGATCAGGTCCACGTCCAGGCGCGCCGCGTCATCGCTGACGACGTAGCCATCACGCTTCCACTCGGTCACGCACTGAGGGTAGCGTGAAGCACCTCGGCCCCAGCGGCTGCCCCCGAGGGTCGCTAGGGCAGGAAGAGTGAGCGCCCCGGCGCCAACGCCTGGGCGAGGAGCACCGCGAGGTACGC
>JALZLQ010000019.1 GCA_030858605.1 Chloroflexota bacterium | reverse complement strand
CCTGCGCCGCTGCGATCCGTTCGTGGCGCGCCACGTGGTCAAAGTCCTCTCCACGGAGCTGCGTATCGGTCTTCGTGAGGGACACCTGGAAGCCGCTGTGGCGCGGGCCTTCGGTCGTGATGCGGCGGCTGTCCAGTGGGCGGGCATGCTCACCGGAGATCTTGGGCGGACGGCGGAGATGGCGCGGGACGATCGCCTGGCAGAGGCAGAGCTGGTGCTGTTCCGGCCGCTCAAGTCGATGCTCGCCCACCCGGCAGCGGACGAGGCCGAGGTTCTCGCCCGGCTTGGTGCCCCGGTCTGGGTGGAGGACAAGTACGACGGCATCCGTGCACAGCTTCACCGGCTCGACGGTCAGATCCGGCTCTTCAGCCGCGACCTCAAGGACGTCAGCGCACAGTTCCCCGAAGTGCTCGCGGCGGGCGACCAGCTCCCGTGGCAGGGCATCCTCGATGGTGAGGTGCTGGCCTGGCGTGACGGCAAGGCCTTGCCCTTCCTCCAGCTCCAGGCGCGACTGGGCCGCAAGTCGCCCAGCCCGGAGATCCAGCAGCAGATACCGGTCATCTACGTGGCCTTCGACCTGCTCGCGCTGGGTGAGAAGGACGCCGCGGCCCAGCCATTACTGCGCCTTGCGCTGCGCGAGCGCCGTCAACGCCTGGAGCGACTCGGTCTGGCGACCACGCCCGGTTTCGGACTGGCCACGCTCGTTTCGGCCGCGGATGCCACGGAGCTGCGGACCGTCTTCGTCGCCTCGCAGCAACGCGGCAACGAGGGATTGATGGTCAAGGATCCCGACTCCATCTACTCCCCGGGTCGCAGGGGTTACGGCTGGCTCAAGCTCAAGCGTCCGCTGTCCACGCTCGACTGCGTGGTGGTCGGCGTGGAAGTGGGCCATGGCCGGCGCCACGGCGTCCTGTCCGACTACACCTTCGCGGTGCGCGACGACCGGCCCGGCTCGGAGGGCCGCCTGGTGACCATCGGCAAGGCCTACAGCGGACTGACCGATGCGGAGATCGCGGAGATGACGCGCTGGTTCGAGGCGCACACCATCAGCCGGCACGGGCGCTATCGCTTGGTGGAGCCGAGCATCCTCGTGGAGATCGCCTTCGACGTGATACACCGCTCCACGCGCCACGCCTCCGGCTATGCCATGCGCTTCCCTCGCATCGTGCGTATCCGCTCGGACAAGGGGCCGCTGGACGCCGATGCGCTCTCCACCGTGGCTGCTCTCCATGGGCAGCTGCAGGAGGGCGGGCGATACGGGGTCATGACCGCCGGCGAGGCGTACAGTCCGGCACATGGTCGATGCCTTGATGCCTGATGCCGAGAAGATCGCCGCTATCCGGGAGATGCTGCCGGCCACAGGTGCCGGCATCTACTTCGACGCGCTCGCGGCGGGCCCCTTTCCTGCCGAGACGGCCCGTGCGCTGGCCGAAGCGGACGAATGGGAACTCCGGGTCGGCCGAGCTGGTGCAGGCCGCGCGGAGGACGTGGCCCAGCGCGAGGAGGAGGCCTGCGCAGTCCTCGCCGCCCTGCTGCTTGGCGATCCGAGCAGCGTCGTCATCACGCACGGGGTGGGGGAGGCTCATGCTCAGCTGGCGCTGTCGCTGCCGCCGTCGGTCGGCCCGCGCTGGATCCAGGTCACTGGCGGAGACGAATCGGCTTTGGCCGCGATGCGCGGCGTCGCGGCGGCTCGGGGCGCTGTCGTCGTGGAGGTCGCGCCAGAGGGTGCCCCGGCGCTGATCGGGCCGGGAGTCGGGTTGGTGGTCCTGCCGCACGTCGACGAGCGGACCGGTGCGGTACTTCCCATTGCAGAGTCGTCGGGCCAGGCGCACGCGGTCGGCGCTCTGGTCCTCTTGGACGCGAGCGCCTCGGTCGGGGCCATCCCCATCGATCCGGTGGCGCTGGACGTCGATGCCGTCGCCTTTCCGGCGCATCGCTGGTTGTTGGGGCCGGAAGGTGTGGGTGGTCTGTGGCTCGGCAGTCGAGCCCAGGCGCTGGTCGACCCGTGGGCCCTCAGGGAACGCCTCGACCGACCAGCCCGTCGGCTGACCTTGGGCCTAGCACGCTCCCTGGGCTGGCTGGAGATGTACGTGGGCCTTACCTGGGCGGCTGAGCGCACCGGCCAGCTGGCCCGCGCGTTGGCCGATGCCCTGAGCGTGATCGACGGAGTCGTCGTCATCACGCCGCTCGATCGCATGGCCGGTGTCGTCAGCTTCCGCGTACGCGGATGGACGGCCGACGAGGCCAGGGAGGAGCTGGGGCGGCGCGTCTTCGCGCTCATTGGTTGCATCGACTTGGACGGCGAACCCGTCCTGAGAGCCAGCGTCGGGTTCTGGAACACGGCAGAGGAATCGCAGCGACTGGCCGGTGCCGTGGCCGAGCTGGCGGCTCACACGCCGGCCACTATCCCGCGCCGTCCCAGCCTCACGGTCCTCCGGGAAACGTGACGCCTCCGCGCCAGCGAGGCTGGCTGGAGATCCGCCTGCGACAGGCGCGCAATCCTCCACCGCCCGTCCTCCGCGCCGTCCTGGCCAACCTGGCGGTGGCGTCCATCGGCGGCGTGTTGCTGCTCGTATACGAGCTCGCCATCGCGCGCGGCGCCTCTCTGCCGGGTGGCGACCTGCGCACACCACTCGTCGCGATCTACGTGGCGGTGGTGGTGCTCTCAGGCAGCCTCTTGACGTATCTATGGGTGGAGCTGCCCGGCGGCGCTCACGGGCGGCGCCGACGATCCGGCTGGGCAGCCATGCTGGGTCTCTTCGCCGCCCTGCCCATCTGCTACCTCGCACTGGTCGTCATCTTCCAGATCCTCCGACCACTCATCGGATAGCGGCGGATCCTCGCGCCAGACCAGGAGAGAGGTGTAGCATTCTGGGCTGGCATGGGGGAGTAGCTCAACGGTCAGAGCGGTCGGCTTATATCCGGCTGGTTCCTGGTTCGAATCCAGGCTCCCCTACCAACTCGTCGCGGAGGCGCCGCCTGAGCCGTAGCGCACCATCCCGAGGGCGTTGCACCATCCCGCCGCCGGAAACCGGCGGGCTGTGGCAGCCCGGACCAAGGTCCGGCTGACGGGGGTACACATCCCGGGAGGTGAGCCGCCATCGATCGCAAAATCAGCCGCGGTCTCGGGTCCAGAGCGATCACCCATCCGCTCCAAAGCGGGTCTGCACCATGTCCCACACCCAACCGCGCCGCCCTGCGTTCGGACGGTTCGCCTCCGCGCTCGTCCTGGCCTTCACGGCCGTGTTGACCCTCGCGCCGGCGGTCCAGGCGGCGACAGCCACCATGGTTGAACGTGGAGAAGAACGCTGGGGTCGGTGTCTGGCGCAAGGATGGCGTGACATATCTGGTGGTCGATTTCTACACGCCCTGATGCCTGAGGACTGAGGCTGCAGCCGCGAGTGCTGGCGGGTCCAGAGCCACAACGCGCGTGCGGTTTGCACGCTGGGCTAGACTGGCCATTCGACGCACGCTCGCATCGACGCCGCGGACCGTGGCGTCGCTATCCGAAGCCCCAGCTTGGTCGTGCGGAACGAGGAGGAGGTTCACATTGTTCGGCCGTAGCAGCAACACCAACGATCGTTCCACAGAGGATCAGCGCTCCGTGAGGCCCATCACGCCGCCACCGGGCACCAGGGAAGCCGTCGCCGTGCCGGTAACGCCAGCCATCCCTGCCGCATCGGGCGCCAACGAGAGCGTGCTGGCCGCGGAGGATCGATTCGAGGGCAAGCTCAAGACCTCTCGAGGGATCCGCATCATGGGCACCGTCGAAGGCAACATCCAGTCCGACAGCCATGTGCACATCGACGAGAACGCGAAGGTCAGCGCCGACGTGAGTGCCGAAGAGGTCGTCATCGCGGGCCAGTACTCGGGCAACCTCGTCTGCCGACAGCGCCTTGAGATCCTGCCCACGGGCCGGGTCAGCGGGTCGATCGAGACCGTCAAGCTGATGCTCCACGAGGGCGGCTACGTCGACGGCGAACTGCATATGCAGAAGCCGAACGATGGCGGGTCGGCGTCCAAGAGTGACGGCTCCCGCTCATCCACCGAGTCTCAAACCGAGGTCCCGGGTCGCTCGGAGTCGACTCCCCGGCCGGTGGGCTCCATCCGCTCCACCGTGGAGCCGAGCGTGCGGCAGCCCGCCGCCAGCGGCGGAGGCACCAGCAGCCCGTCGGAGTAACGCGCCGAGGGGACGCGATCCGCGACCCGGCGGGCGGGGCGGCAGGCCCGTGGTCGGGCTCCTCCCGAAGAATCAGGAAGGCGCCCGGGGCTTGTGCCCCGGGCCTTCCCTTGACTGTCGTCCTGGTACGCCTACGCTCG
>JALZLQ010000117.1 GCA_030858605.1 Chloroflexota bacterium | reverse complement strand
GCTCTATCCACTGAGCTACGGGCGCACTGGCGGAGAGGGAGGGATTCGAACCCTCGGAGCAGGTTACCCCACTCAACGGTTTAGCAAACCGTCGCACTAGGCCTCTATGCGACCTCTCCGAACCGGGCGGGAAGGGATTCTAGCACGGGGATTTTGGCCGCTCGAACGGCCATCGGGCGGATCCGTCCGACTGGCCCCTCACTGCCACACGTCCGAGTTTCCGGCCGACCGCACAGGCGATTCGGCCGAGCGAGTATCCTTGGACTTCCTCACGCCTCGAGCCCCGGTCGCGCGTAGGCACCCTGGCTCGCGGCCCCGCCGGGGCCACCGGTCGCGCCACCTCCGGCGCGGCACAGGATTGAGGGACTGGACCTGACATCGGACGCGGCGCGCCTGCCGCCGCGAGGAGAGGTATCGCACCCTATGGCCAAGCGCGTCGTCCTCATCGGCCATCCCGTCGAGCGTTCGCTCTCGGGCGCACTTCAGCAGGCGGCCTTCGACGCGTCAGGCATCGGAGCCCACTACGAGCCGCTCGATCGCCTTCTCATCGACCTGCCCGAAGCCGTCAACGACCTACGCGCCGACGACTACCTGGGGGCCAACATCACGGTCCCCTACAAGGAACGCGTGGTGCCCATGATCGACCGCATGACGGACGAGGCGCAGCACACCGGCGCGGTCGACACCATCACCCGCGAGGGCAGTCGCCTGGTCGGCCACAACACCGACGTGCTGGGCTTCCGCCCGGCCCTCGACGCCCTGGTGGGCAAGCACAAGATGCCCAAGGCGGCCGTGGTGCTGGGCGCCGGCGGCGGCGCGCGGGCAGTGGTCTACGGCCTCATCACGCAGGGGTTCCAGCGGATCATCGTGTTCAACCGCCACCTCCACCGTGCCGAAGGGCTGGTCAAGCACTTCGGCCGGACAGCGGCGCACATGGAACTGCGCGCGATGCCCTGGCATGAGTCTGTCATCGAGGCCGAGCTCGCCCGCGCCAAGCTGCTGGTCAATGCCAGCTCGGTGGGGCGCGACGGACTGGAGACGCCCATCGCACAGGAGCTGCTGCCGCCGGAGCTCCTGGTCCTGGACCTGCTCTACACGCCCAAGGAGAGCCGCCTGTTGCGTGAGGCGCGAGCGGCCGGAGCTTCGTCTGCGATGAATGGTGATCTGATGCTGCTGCACCAGACCGCCGCAGCGTTCGAGCTGTGGACGGGCAAGCCGGCGCCCATGGATGTGCTTCGCGAGCAGCTCGACGCAGAGAGGGACGAATCAGCGGCGAAGGCAGGCTCGAAGTCGGGGGCAGGCAAGGCCAGCGCGCCGCGGGGAAAACAAGCGGAAGCGGAAGCCGATCCGGAGCCGGCCCCAGAGCCTGAGCCGGTCGCTACCGCCGCCGACGGGTCGTCCAGCTGAACCGACTCGAGACTACCTCCGCCATGCTGGGCGAAGAGGACGTGGTTCCGGGGGACGTGCTCGATCCTCAGGCCGAGACGGGCGCGGGCGGTCGTCAGGGCGTTCGGGCAGCGGCCATCGAAGCCGTCCGTGCCGCCAGCCTTCTCTGTCGCGACGTCCGGGTCTCACTGATCCCCAGCGACGCCACGGCCAAGGCCGACCGCTCTCCAGTGACCGTGGCTGACCTGGGATCCCAGGCGCTCATCAGCCTTGCGCTGCATGACGACTTTCCAGGCGACGCGATCGTGGGTGAGGAGGACGCCTCGCTGCTGCGCACCGACCCGGAAGGTCCCATCGCGGCGGCCGTGCTTCGTCACGTGCGGGCCGTTCGACCGGAGGCGACTGCCGAGACCGTGGCCGAGGCGCTGGCGCGCTGCTCGCATCCCGGAGGCCCGGCTGGACGCTTCTGGACGCTCGACCCGGTAGATGGGACCAAGGGCTTCCTGCGGGGCGGCCAGTATGCGGTCGCGCTGGCACTGATAGAGGACGGGGAGCCCGTGCTGGGCCTGCTTGGCTGCCCCAACCTGCCGGTGGATCCGGCCGACCCGGGTGCGGGCATCGGTTGTATGTTCGTGGCGGAGCGCGGGGCGGGGGCGGTGATGATCTCGCTGGACGGCTACGCGGATGATGGCGGCGAAGGCCACGGGAACGTAACGACCGAGAGGCCCATCCGCGTTTGCGCACCCGCCTCCCCCGCCGAGGCGCGCTGGGCCGAATCGGTGGAAGCGGGTCACTCGGATCAGGGCGATGCTGCACATGTGGCTCAGCTGCTCGGTCTTCGGCTTGAGCCGCTGCGTATGGACTCCCAGGCCAAGTACGTCGCCGTAGCGCGCGGAGAGGCGGCTATCTATCTGCGCCTACCGACCAGCGACACTTACCGCGAGCGGATCTGGGATCACGCCGCTGGCTGGCTGATCGTGCGCGAGGCGGGCGGCGAAGTCACCGACATCCACGGCCAGCCCTTCGACTTCGGCACGGGGCGCGGCTTGGAGCGGAACCAGGGCGTCGTGGCGAGCGCGGGCGGGACGCTCCACGCGGAGGTCCTGCGCGCCGTCGCCCGCGCGCTGAACGCCTGACCCGGCCGTTCTCGATGCGCAGCGTCATCAGCCGAACGGCGGATCGGCTGCTGCACACGGTGGCGCTCGATCGGCTGCCGCCGGTGCCGCCGGACGTGGCGGAGTTCCACGCAAGCATTCCCGTGGTCGACCTGCTGGTGGGCACGCCGCTCTTCCGGCCGGAGCTGTTGCGCCGACGGCGGCGCGGTCACGTCGACCTGCCGCGGCTCATCGAGGGTGGCGTCGACCTCGTCGGGTTCACCATCGCCACCCGGCATCCTGACCTGCGAGGAACGCTGTCTACGCCGCACTTCTGGTCGGTCGGGGTGCCGGCGCGAGCGCTGGGCAGCGACATGGCCATCGCGGGCGCCTTCATCGACCGGATCGAGGGTTGGGCCGCGGCGTCCGGTAGTCGACTACGGCTGGTGCAGGAGGCGGCGGACCTGCCCGTGGCGGAGCATGGCGGGCCGACCAAAGCAGGTGGGTCGGACGGATCGGGCGGGCAGGTGCGTGCCTTCATCGGTGTGCAGGGCGGTCAAGTCCTGGAGGGCGACGTGGCCAACGTGGAGCGGCTCCACGCGCGCGGGGTTCGCATGCTGGCGCTCGCCCATGTCATGGACAACGCGCTGGTCGGCTCCAACACCGGTCGTCGGGCGCATGGGCTGACGGGGTTCGGGCGGGAGGTCATCGCAGAGCTGGAGCGCGTTGGCATCGTGGTGGACCTGGCGCACATGTCACCCGCCGGGATCCGCGATACGCTGCCTCTTCTGAAGCGACCGTTCCTGCTCAGCCACACCGGCTTCCAGCGCCTGAGCGGCGCCACCAGCCGCATCCCGGGGCGCAAGTTCACGCCGCACGACCGCAACCTGGGCGATGACGAGGCACGGCTTGTGGCGGAAGCAGGTGGCGTCGTAGGCCTGACGCTCAGCACGCTGCTGCTGGGCGGCGATGACCTGGATGCGGTGGCGCGGACGGTGAACGCTGCCCTTGAACTGTGCGGCCCGGCAAAGGTGGCCATCGGCTCCGATCTCGACGGCGCCCTGCGCATGGTCTGCGACGTCACGGGTCTGCCAGCCATCACCGGACGCCTTTCGGGGGGCGGCCTTGACCGGGAGACCGTGGCTGGCGTCATGGGCGGCAACGCGCTGCGGGTCATGGATGAAGTCTGGTCGCGCAGTCCGTGAGTTCGGGCTAGCGCGTCGTAGCGGCTGCCAAGTCGCTGACAAGGGCACGCATCTGGTCGGTGTCATGCCCGTCCGGCCCCAACGCGTCGATAAGGGCGCTGGCCACCACGATGCCGTCTGCGAGAGGCGCGAGGCGGCGCACGTGGGCCGGACGCGAGACGCCGAAGCCAACAGCGATCGGGACGGGGCTCACGGCACGGACGCGATGCAGGAAGGTTGCCACGCCCACGGGTAGTGAGCGGCGTGCTCCGGTCACGCCGACCAGCGAGACGGCGTAGAGGAAGCCACGGCTCCGGGCGGCGATGCGACCGATCCGCTCCGGCGCGGTGGTGGGCGCCACGAGGTAGACGAGATCCAACCCGCAGCCCACCGCGACTTCCTCGACCTCCGGGCCGTCGTCCGGTGTCAGGTCGGCGATGATCAGGCCGTCCGCGCCGGCCCCCGCCATCCGCTCTAGCGAAGCGCCATCTCGGCCGCGCAGGAACTGGTTGACATAGCCCATGACCACGAGCGGCGTGGCCGGCCGAGCGGCGCGGACCGCGGAGATGAGTTCCAGAGCACTCTCCATGTTTGCCCCTGCCGCTAGCGCCACACGAGAGGCGCGCTGGAGCGTCGGACCATCGGCCAAGGGGTCGGAGTAGGGCAGGCCGATCTCCAGGACATCCCCTCCCCCGTCGATCGCCGCGAACGCCGCGGCACGGGCGCCGTCGGCGTTCGGGTAACCGGCCAGCACGTACGGGATGAGCGCTGCGCGACCCTCCGCGGCAGCTGCATCGAAGGCGGCGTCGAGGCGACGCCTACCTGTGCCCTTGCGTGCCGGTGCTGCTTCAGTCGCCATGTGCATCGGCGATAGCGGCCAGATCCTTGTCGCCTCGACCCGATAGGCCGAGCAGGATGATGGGTTCGTCGGGCGGCAGCGGCCCACCTGGTGCGTCGCCTCGCAGGAGGGTCGGCAGCGCGGCCACCGCGTGGGCGGGTTCCAGGGCCGGCAGGATGCCCTCCGTGCGTGCCACCAGGCGAAGCCCCTCCACGGCCTGATGGTCGGTCGCCGCAAGCACCTCCATGCGTCCCGCCTCGAACAGTGCCGCCAACTGCGGGCCGATGCCCGGGTAGTCCAACCCGGCGGAGATCGAGTGCGCCTCCGTCACCTGGCCCTCCGCGTCCTGGAGCAGGTACGAGCGCGCGCCATGGAGCACACCCTCCGAGCCGCCCGCCAGCGCTGCCGCGTGGCGCCCGGCCAGACCCTCCCCGCCGGCCTCGACGCCGATCAGCCGCACGTCGGGCTCACCGATGAAGCGCGCGAAGAGCCCGATGCCGTTGGAGCCGCCGCCCAGGCAGGCCACGGCCGCGTCCGGCAGGCGGCCCTCGGCGGCCAGGAGCTGTGCGGCAGCCTCATCGCCGATGCCGCGCTGAAGGTCGCGCACCAGCGCCGGGAACGGATGCGGGCCAACGGCCGAACCCAGGACGTAGTGGGTCGACACGACCGTGGTGACCCAGTCGCGCAGCGTCTCGTTGACGGCGTCCTTGAGGGTCGCGGCCCCTGAGGTCACGGGCCGCACCTCCGCGCCGAGCGCATGCATGCGCTGCACGTTCGGCCGCTGGCGCTCGATGTCCTCCGCGCCCATGTACACGACGCACTCGAGGTCGAGCAGCGCACAGGCGGTGGCGGTCGCTACGCCATGCTGACCGGCCCCGGTCTCGGCCACCACGCGCGGCTTGCCCAGGCGCTTGGCGATGAGCGCCTGGCCGAGCGCATTGTTGATCTTGTGGGCGCCCGTGTGGGCGAGGTCCTCGCGCTTCAGGTAGAGCCGCAAGCCGCTGGCGGGCGTGCCCGCGATCTCCGCCACGGCGGCGGCCAGCCGATCGGCGCGATATAGCGGCGTGGGTCGACCGACGTACCGATGCGACCGCTCCCGCAGCTCTGCCCAGAAGGCACTGTCCAGCCGGATGGCCCGCCACACCTCGTCGAGCTCGCCGAGGGCCGCCATCAGGGTCTCCGGCACGAAGCGACCGCCGAAGCGACGCTCGCGACCCCATCGACCGCGCTCGTCGGGTTCCAGCAGCCCGGGATCGGCCACTTCCGGTCGAGATGGGAGGGCCGGTAGGTCCAGACGAGCGGCGCGGGCACGCTTGATGAAGAGAGCGACCAGGAACGGATCCTTGGCTGGCCGGCCGGGCTGGTCGTTGGCGCCGCCTTCGACGCCACTTGAGACGTCCACGCCGAGGGCTGGGATCTCGCGCAGCGCCGGGGCGACGTTGGCGGGGTTCAAGCCGCCGGCGAGGATCACCGGCAATGACCGTGCGACTCCCGCGCTCGTCCGGGTCGCCGACCGGATCCCCGTGCCGCCGGCCATGTCGGCATGAACGGTGTCCAGCAAGAAGCCCGCCAGGTTCGGTCGGTCACGGTAAGCGGCGGCCCTCGCCAGGACTGCCACGGCCGCCTGCGGGTCATCGTCCGAACCGTCGCCGGCACCACCTTCCGCGGGCAGATGCAGGACCTTGCGCACGGGCAGGACGATCGAGTCGAGCCAGTCGGGTGTCTCCCTCCCGTGCAGCTGGACCTCGTCCAGGCCGAGTCGCCCGGCGATGGCCGCCACCTCGACAGGATCGTGGTCGGCAAAGACTCCCACCAGCCTTGGGCCGGACGCCGCCTGCGTGGAGCTGCGGGCTTCTGTGACAAGCGCGGCCGCCTCGCTCTCCTCCAGGGCCCGTCGCGTGCCGAGCACGAAGTTGAAACCGATGGCATCCGCACCGGCAGCGATGGCCGCGCGGAGTCCGACCGACTCCGTGATGCCGCAGATCTTGACCGACGCCTGCCGGGCCTCGGCGGCCGGGTCCTCAGCAGCCGATGGCACCCGACCCGCCGCCACGAACGCGGCCGTCCGCGCGCGCACAGCTGCCGCGCTCGTCCCCGATCGCATCAGCGCCTCGCCGACGAGTGCCGCATCGAAGCCGAGCGCGCGCCAGGTGCGCAGCAGATCAGGCTCGGTCACGCCGGACTCGGCCACGACCAGCCGATCATCCGGAACAAGCCCGCGAAGCCGCTCGGCCAGGGAGACGTCTACGTGCAGCGTCCGCAGGTCACGGTTGTTGATGCCGATGAGCCGCGCACCGGACGCGACCGCCGACTCCAACTCGCGCCGGTCGTGCGCCTCGACCAGCGGCTCCAGGTCCAGGTCGCGCGCCTGCTGCACCAGTCGTGCCAGACGACGGACCGGGTGGAGTCGAGCCAGTAGCAGCACGAGGTCCGCGCCAGCCGCGCGGAGCATCGGAAGCTGACGAGGATCGACCACGAAGTCCTTGGCGAGGATGGGCAGTGACGTCGCTTCACGGGCCGTGCCCAAGTCGGCTGGCGAACCGCCGAACCGATGGCTTTCCACCAGCACGGAGATGATCGACGCTCCACCGGCCTGATAGGCGCGCGCGCGCGCGGCGATGTCCAGCGAAGCACCGGGCAAGTCGCCGGCCGACGGCGAACGGCGCTTGATCTCCGCGATGAGATGCAGACCCGGGCGGAGAAGCGGCCCCAGGGCGTCGCGTGAGGCAGGCGCCGCGGCAGCTTCTCGACGGAGTAATGCCGGTGAGACTTCCGCGAGGTCACGCTCTATGTCGGAGCGTCGCTGGGCGGCGATCTCGTCAAGCAGGGAAAGTGTGCGATGGGTCGTGGTCGGCCGAGTGCGGACGGGTGCGGTCATCGGGCCGTCGCCGCCGCGCGGCCCGCCCGCGCTCTCAGCCGCTCTAGCTGCTCTCGGGCAGCTCCATTGGCGATCGCCTCCAGCGCCAGTGCCACACCTTCACGCAGATCGCGCGCTCGGCCGCCCACCTCCAGCGCGGCGCCGGCGTTGAGCGCCACGACGTCGCGCTGGGCGTTCGTCGCGCGGCCCGAGAACACGTCATCGATGATCGCCGCGTTGTATCGCGGGTCGCCGCCGAGCAGCGCCTCGGTCGGTGCCGAGAGCAGGCCGGACTCGGGCGGTCCCACCGAACGATGCTCGATGCCGGACGGGGAGACGTCCAGGATCACGCCGCTGCCGTCCAGCGGCAGCTCGTCGATGCGCTCGCCATAGACCACGAACGACCGCTCCGTGCCCAAGGCGCGCAGGACCTCCGCCACGGTCCGCGCCGCGACCGGATCGGCCACTCCCAGCAGTTGGCGACGCACGCCGGCCGGGTTGACCATGGGACCTATGAGGTTGAACGCAGTGCGGACGCCCAGCTCACGACGCGTCGCTCCAGCGTGGCGCATCCCCGGATGGAAACCGGGAGCGTGAAGGAAGGCAAAGCCGACCTCTGCCAAAGCCCGCGCCGCATCGTCGGGGTCGAGTTCCAGCGCCAGGCCGAGGGCATCGATCACATCCGAGCTGCCTGAGGCTGAAGTGACAGCGCGGTTGCCATGCTTGGCTACCGGCACGCCGCAGGCGGCCACTACCAGTGCTGCGGCGGTTGAGACGTTGAAGGTCTGGTGGCCGTCGCCACCCGTGCCGCAAGTGTCGATGGTGCCCGGCGGAGCGACCACCGGGACCACCCGCGCGCGCATGGCTTGAACAAAGCCCGTCAGCTCGTCGGTGGTCTCCGTGCGCATGCGCAGCGCTATGAGCAGGGCGGCCAGCGGTGCCGGGGTGACCTCGCCATCCATGACGGCCCCCATCACAGTCTCCGCGTCGGGTCGGGACAGGCTGCCGCCACCGATCACGGTGGCCAGGGCAGCTCGGACGATGTCGCTCACTTGGGTCGCTCCAGGAATCAGCAGACCGACCATTCCGTCCCGGGACGAAAGGTCGGTCCTTCCGCGGTGCCACCCGTCTTCAGCGGCCGCGACGGCCACCACGCTTATCGTCGCTGGGCTCACGGGTCCATCCATCGCCGTCTCCCGCGCCGGCTTCCAGCACTGCCGGCTCTCTGTGGCGGGCCGCGCGACCGTCATCGGCCGGCGCGGCGACTACTAATCCCGATCGTCGCCCGTCTTCTGTTGGACGGTGAGTCTAGGGAGCGCGGTGCAGACCGTCAACGACGCGTTCGACAGCGGAGGGGCCGCGCCGCGTCATCGGGTCCGCCTGCTATGGTCAGGATATGGCCACCCGCGCCCTCGCGACCCTCGCGACCCGTCCACCGAGGACCCGGTGACGCCCGAAGTCCTGACGGACGCAGCGGATGACCCGTCGGACGGGACACCGGAGATGCCCGACAGGGACGGGCCCGACGGGCCGGGTGTCGGCGGCCGGCAGGGCGTCGAACGGATCCGTCGCTCATTCGCGGAGGGTTGGGGGGAGATGGGCGCGGCCTGGGGAGTCCAGCCCTCCGTGGCGCGCGTGCACGGTTACCTGCTGGCACACGGCGGCATCCTCACCGAGCGCGAAGTGCGCGAGGCGCTCGGGCTCAGCCATCGGGCCGCAAGCCTGGCGCTGGCGGAGACCGAGGCGTGGGGCCTGGTCGAAAGGGTGCCGCAGGCCGACAAGGCTGGCAGACGCGGTCCGAGTCCCACCGCCTACGCGGTCGTGCGCGACCATTGGCGCTGGTTCCAGCGCATCGCAGAGCAGCGCAAGCAGCGCGAGGCTGACCCGCTCGTACCCAAGCTCGAGGAGAGCCTGGCCCGTGCCGAGCAGGCGGTGGTCAGCACGCCGGACGATCCCGAGCTCGCCCGTTTGCGCGATTGGCTGATCGAGCTGCTCGGCTTCCTGCGGCTCTTCGACCGAGCGGTCGGGGTAGTGGCACGGGCAGAGACGGAGGAGATCGCACGGGGCTTCGCCGTGCTCGGCCAACTCTCGGACGAAAGCCTGGACCGTGTCCTGCGATTGTTCGGTTCCTTACCCGAAAAGGAGCTGGCGTCGACCATCGAGGCCGTTTCGAACGTTTCGCCCGCGATCGCGCGGCGGATCCTCATCGCAGCCGGGCGCATCGCGCGCCTCAAGCGTTGACGGAAGAGGATGCAACGCAGGATCGAGAGTTGCGAGCCACTCGCAACACCCGACGGGTAGTGGCACACGTGACGAGCTGACGATCTGGTGAGACTGGTTCGATGGCTACCCGCCACGATCGACGTCATCGCGGACACCCATCGCCTGGTGTCGGTGTCGTCCTGTTCGACCACCAGGGCAAGGTGATCCACGAGCAGGGCCTTTCAACGTTACTGGGTCGTCTGTCGGTGGATGACTACCGGGACATGGTCGGGTCCCTCGAGCTCATCAAGGGCTCGGTACCGGAACTCGGCGAGGAAGGTTCGGCGGTGGTGCAAGCGCCCGCGACGGATGTCATGCCGCTGCGCTTCACGAGCCGGCCCTTCGTGTTGCCCACCAGGACGGCGGGACGCCTGGCCACCGGCACGCTCGTGATCCTGGCCAGGGAGGCGCCGCTGGAGATCTCAGCGCCCGAAGAGATGCTGGGCGTACTGGCCCACGACCTGCGCACGCCGGTCACCACCATCTTTGCTGGAGCATCGCTCCTGCAGCGCGCTGGCGACCGCCTCCCGGCGGCTACCAGGCTGAGCGTCGTCAACGACATCCGCGCGGAGGCGGATCGGCTGCGTCAACTGGTCGACGACATGGTGCTTGCCTCGGAGGCAAGTCTGGGGGTCGATGCCACGCCCGAACCGGTGGCCCTCAGGCAACTGCTGGAACCGATCCTCTCCGGCGTGGAGCTGCCGGTCCACCTGCACCTGCCGCGTGAGCTGCCGCCGGTCATCGCGGATCCGCGTCATCTTGGCCGCGCGCTGCGTGATGTCGTGTCGTTCGCCAGTGCGCGAACGGACGAACGTTCGGGTCTGACGATCGCGGCACGCTCCGGGGCGCGCGCCGTTCGACTCGTGGTCTCGACGTCCGGAGCGGCGGCCACAGAAGACGGAGAGCGCTACTTCGAACCTTGGGCGCACCGGCTGGAGGAGGCCCGCGCCACCAGCGGTCCGCCCAGTCTCTTCGTAGCGCGCCTGCTGGTCGATGCCATGGGCGGCCGGACCTGGGCGACACCGGAGCCGGGCAAGGGCGTAGGGTTCGGGTTCTCGCTGCCGCGCGCGATGGAGTCGGAGGCTGTGACGTGACGGAGGGCGTATCGCATCGGGAGGTGGACACCGTGCCGGAGCAGACGGATCGGACGCACGGTTCGAGTGATCGCGGCGCGCGGCCGATGATGGAGAGTCTGATGGTCTTCGACCTGGGCGACGAGGTCGAATCGTTGCGGCAGGAGTCCGCGTGGACCGAGGGTGACAGGAATGCTCGGACCCTGGTCAAGTCGCCCGGGATGAGACTGCTCCTGGCGACCCTTCGCGAGTCGGCAGAGATACAGGAACAGGATGGTGAAGGTCCCGTGACCATCCATATCCTGGAGGGTCGGGCGACGCTCACGGCTGGCGGCGCGGACGCCACGCTTGAGCAGGGCGCCGTGGCCGCCATCGAAGCCGCGCTGCCCTGGAACCTGCGAGCTGACGCAGAGTCGGCGATCCTGGTGACATTCGCATGGACGGAGGGCGCTGGTCACCGACCGTGACTCCGGCCGCCTGAGCTAGCCCAGGGCGGGCCGGATCTCTCGGCCATAGAAGTCGATGAAGCCGGCCTGGTCCGGGCCTACCTGATGTATGTAGACGTGGTCGAATCCCGCGGCGACGAACTCCTCGATCTTGTCCAGGTAGCGCTGCGCCTCCGGGCCGCAGATCACCGCCTCCGCCACCTGGTCCTCCGTCACCATCTGCGAGGCCTGCTCGAAGTGAGCGGGCGTGGGTAGTTCCTGGGCGAGCTCCCCGGTGACAGCCGCGTTGGGCCAGATGCGAAAGGCAGTCTTGCGTGCCTCCGCCTCATCGGCGGCCCAGCACACCGTGATCTGCCCGTAACGCGGCTTGCCGTGGCCACCACCGCCCGAGAATCCCTCCAGGACCTCTTTGTCTGCGGAGGTGGCGACGAGCCCGTCGCCGATCCTGCCAGCCAGCTCGGCCGATTTGGGACCACCCGCCGCGATGAGGATGGGCGGCGGCTCGTCCAGCGTGTAGAGCCGCGCGTTCTCCACCTCGTAGTACTGACCGTAGTGGCTCTGCTCGCCACCCTGCCAGAGGAGGCGGATCACCTCGATGGCCTCCTCGAACATCTCCGCGCGGACCTCATAAGCCGGCCACTTGTCGCCCAGGATGTGCTCGTTCAGGTTCTCGCCCGTGCCCAGCCCCAGCATGAAGCGACCAGGCATCATGGCTACCGAGGTCGCCGCCGCCTGCGCGATGATGGCAGGATGGATGCGGATCATGGGGCAGGTCACGCCCGTGCCCAGATGCAGGCGGCTGGTGGCCTGGCTGATGCCGCCGATGACACTCCAGACGAAAGGGCTGTGCCCCTGCGCGTCTACCCAGGGGTGGTAGTGATCGGAGATCATGGCGAAGTCGAAGCCCGCCTTCTCGGCGATCACCGCGTTGCGCACGAGGTCGCTCGGCGTATGCTCCTCGCTGGACAGTGCGTACCCGAATCGCGTCATGCCTCTCCCCGGTCTCGCGCGCCGGCCCTGTGGGCCGATCGACGCGGTTCACGTTAGCGGCGTTCCCGCTGTGGCCGCGCCACTTTCGAGAGCGGCTTCCTTGCCCTTTTCTTGCAGCGCGGAGCGACTTCCGACCCGTCGGTAGAGACCAGCCAGGCCGATGACGACGAGCACATAGATGAAGAGGAGGTAGTGCTGATGGCCATCTGCCAGTGGGGCGAGCATGCCCAGGGTCAACATTACGAACGCCGGGAACTCGGCCCGCACGAGCATCGCGGCACCGAGTAGTAGTAGCCCCGCTACGATGCCGGCGGCCTTGGCCAGGCTGGTGCCGAGGAAGGGTTGCGTCAGGCAGGCCACGGAACTGCGGCCGCCGGTACAGGTGGGCTCAGCGTTCGACAGGGCTAGGAAGAAGCGCCGCCACTCCTCGAGGCCCACGATAGGCAGCGTGACCAGTCCGATGGCCAGGGTCACGCCGATGGCGATCAGCAGCACCCGCCAGCCATGACGCCGCACGGCCCACAGCGCCAAGGCTCCCGGAAACATCTTGAAGGCCGCCGCCACTCCTGCCACGTAAAAGATCCACGTTCGCCGCGGCCCGGTCGCCCAACTCAGTGCCAGGAGCCCGGCCAAGCCGACGTTGACATTGGAGGCGAGCACGCCGCTGACGAGGGGCATGGCGTTGCCCGCCGGCGTCGGGATCGGCACGCACAGCCCGAGCAGTACGAGCGACAGGGGGATGGGGCTGATGGCACCGAACTCGCGCTTCAGGACCGCCGCCAGGCCGGCCACGAGGATCGCCATGTTGCTCACGATCCAGGCTGAGAGCCCGATGTCCGCCCCGACCGTGAAGGGCAGGAACAGGAGGGCCGACGGTGGCGGATAGATGTACCCCTCCGGAGTCACCGCCGGGAGGCTGTACGGTCCACTGAGTTGCTCGGCTATGTAAAGGGACTCGCCGGCCAGTACCCGCTCCGTGCCGAAGGCGTACGCGTACCAGTCGATCCACAGGATGTGCTCCGGATCCATCTGGACGATGGCCGCCGCCAGCCACCCGACGACGGCGATGAAGGACACGAGTGGCAGGGACCAAGGCAGGAGGCGCTTCAGCGTCGGCACGCGACAACGGTAGCGCGCATTCCGTTGCAGCTGCCGGCCGGTCGACGCTGACGCGCCGCTAGTCTGGCGCGGATGGACCATGAGGATCACGTCAGACTCATCCGCCACGGCGTCACCGGGCTCGCCGGTGGCGCGTGGGCCGATCTCGGCTCAGGGAGCGGCGCATTCACGCTGGCCCTGGCCGACCTGCTTGGACCAGGCGGCTCGATCGTATCGGTCGACCGGGACGGCCTGGCGCTGGCAACCCAGGCCCGCCTACTCGAGAAGAGGTTCCCGACAGTGCCGGTTCGCTACCGGCGCGCGGATCTCCTGGATGACCTGGCCTTGGGACCAGTCGATGGGATGGTCATGGCCAACGCACTTCACTTCATCCCCGATCAGGACGGGTTCACCTCCCGCCTGGCATCGTGGATCCGCCCCGGCGGCCGATTCGTGCTGGTCGAGTACGACTCTGATCGCGGCAACCCGTGGGTGCCACACCCGCTGTCCTGGGACGAATGGCGCAAGACTGCTGAGCGGGCGGGTCTCACTGACACCAGGCTGCTGGGTCGCATCCCCAGCCGTTTCCTGGGCTCGATCTATTCAGCCGTCAGCGTCGTCGGGCGAGAGCCGCGCTGACCGCCAGCCGGAGCCCGCTGCTACCATCGCTGTGGAGGGTTGGCAGAATTGGTGAATGCGCCTGACTTGAAATCAGGTGACCGCAAGGTCTGGGGGTTCGAGTCCCTCACCCTCCGCCAGAGCTTGCCACCCCGATGCGGTGTCTGAACGAGAGTTCGCCACCCAGCCAGCCGGTCACTGCGAGCATGCCCGCCCCCATAGCGCTCATGCCCAGCCCACGGCGAGTGACCCGTCCGCCGTCCCCGCGACGAAGCGCCAGGTTCGCCACGGTCAGACCCAGTACCGCGAGGTTGCCCCCGGCGTGCAGCCACGCTTCTGGCAACTCCCGGGCACGCGGGATGGTCAGGAAGTCGACCGTTCCCGATGGCGCGGCCGCTGTTGCGCCCAAGGCCCCCGCCGCCAGCAGGAAGCGCGAGGCCCTCGGCCAGAAGCGGTCAGGATTCCTCTGGGCCAGGAAGTCCGTGACGAGCGCCAGGGACAGCGCTCCGATGGGGATGGGCACGATCATGGGGTGGATGGGGTGGCCGAGGATGGCCGCCGTGCTGGGGTGGGAGTCCACTTGGTGCATCGCGCTGCCTCCTCTTCCGCTGCTCAGGATCAGGCGACCTTACCCCGCGGTGTGAGACGGCGGTCCTGACCCATGGCCACAAGCCGTTGCCGCCGCGTTGCATTCAAGTCGATAGACGACCGAAACGTCCCGTCCCGCCTGACGTGCACGCCCCTGCCGCACCGCAGCGCAGGCTGACCGTCCGCACAGGAAAGGACATCGCATGGAAGACCCCACCATCCGTCCCACCGACGATCCGACCACGCCGCTCGATCCCTCAGCGCTACCGATGGACGCGCCTGCCGCGGGAGAAGGCACGGCCACGATGCCCTCGGGCGACGAGCAGGGCGATACCGACGAGGACCCGGGCGAGAGCCCGGCCTTCGAGCCTCCATCAGCAGGCGACGAGAACATCTCCGAGGGCCGCGTCGGCGGCCTGATGGGCGGACCGAACCCGCAGCAGGGTCAGGGCCAGGGCGGCTGACCGCCCTCCCCGGTCACCCGCCCAGCCGCGCGCCCAGCCGGGCTCGCAGTACCTCTGGCACGGTCACGTTGCCATCCTGCTCCTGATACACCTCCAGGATGGCCGCCACCGTGCGAGCGAGAGCGAGCCCTGACCCGTTGAGGGTGTGCAGGATCTCCGCCTTGCCGGTCGTTTCGGGCCGCCAGCGGATATTCATCCGCCGCGCCTGGTAATCGCGGAAGTTCGACACGGAGCTGACCTCCAGCCAGTCCTCCACGCCGGGCGCCCAGACCTCCAGGTCGTACTTCTTGGCCTGCACGAAGCCCATGTCACCCGTTGCCATGAGCTTCACGCGGTAGGGCAGGTCAAGCTTCTGGAGCACCACTTCCGCGCGCGCGGTCAACCACTCCAATGTCTCGTTGGAGGCATCGGGCCGCTCGAAGCAGACCATCTCGACCTTGTCGAACTGGTGCACGCGCAAGATCCCGCGCGTCTTGGCACCAGCCGCGCCGGCCTCGCGGCGGAAGCAGGGTGAATAGGCCACGTATCGGATGGGCATCCGGTCGGCCTCGATGATCTCGTCGCGATGCATGTTGGTGACGGGCACCTCCGCAGTGGGCACCAGATACAGGTCATCGCGCGTGACCACGTACATTTGATCCTCCTTGTCCGGGATCTGACCGGTGCCGCGGGCGGATTCCGCATTGATCACGGCCGGCGGCCAGATCTCCGTGAAACCGTGCTCCTTGGTGTGCAGCTCCAGCATGAAGTCGATGAGGGCGCGCTGAAGCGCCGCGCCAGCGCCCCGGTAGATGGGGAAGCCGGAGCCGGCCACCTTGGCGCCCGCCGCCAGGTCGAAAAGGCCCAGCTTCTCGCCCACCTCCCAGTGAGGCTTCCGGTCATCACGTTGAGCCGGTTCACCCCAACTGCGGACGATGACGCTGGCCTCCTCGCCGCCGATCGGCACGTCCGGATCGGCTGGGTTGGGAATCCGCAACAGGAGGTCATCAAGTCGCGCCTGCGTGGTGCTCGAATCGGCCTCTATCGACTCGATGCGCGCGCCCAGCTCCGTCGAGCGTGCGCGCAGCTCGGCCACTTCCAGGCCCTTTGGGTCTGCCCCTCCCTTGATGGACGCTCCGATGCGCTCGCTCAGATGCTTGCGCTCAGCTCGCAGCGCATCGCCGTCGCCCAGCAGGCGGCGGCGCGCCTCGTCCACACTGACGGCCTCATCGATGAGTGCCGCATCCTCGCCCTTGTCCAGGGCTCCCTGCCGGATGCCGGCCGCATCCTCCCGCAGCCGCTGGATCCCGACGCTCACGCTGGTCCTCCCCCCACGTCGGGAGCGGCGGCGGACGGCTGCGTCTCGCGGAGCCGGCCAAGCACGAAGTCGTCATCCATGCTGGCCAGGAGCCAGCCCGCCCGGGGCCCGTTGGGTCGACCCAGGAACGTCAGATAGAGGGCCGCGAAGGCATGCCCGGAGGCCAGCCCCAGGTCCTTGGCCGTGCGGAAGATGAGGTCCTGCCAAGCGTCGCCGGAGGCGGGGCGCTCCCCTTCCGCGGCCACGGCGAGGGCTCCCAGGTACCGGAGCTGGAGATCATCCAGGGCTGAAACGGCCTCGACAGGCACCGCATCGCGAACCTCCACGCGGTATCGGTCGGGTGCGAAGCCGTCAAGCCAGGTGCGGACCACGGTCACCCGCTGGGCCAGGATGGCCAGCTCCACCTCGTCCAGCGGCGCGCCCTTCTCCGCCGCCATCCTCGCTGGCAGGTCCACGCCGGGCACCTGGACGAGCAACGCGAGGTGGCGGAAAGCTGGTCGGAAACGGGCGCCCTCTACCACCGGGTCGGCGTCCGGATCCACGAGGCTCGCGCGGAAGATCCGCTCAGGGTCCGGTGGCAGCTCCCCGCGGACGGGCAGCCCGGCCGTCGCTGCGGCGATGCGGTCGAACTCGTCGAAGAGCCCCGGCACGGTGTCGCCACCCGGATCGAACTCCAGGGCGCGGCGCGGCTTGTGGCGCAGGAAGAGGAAGCGCAGCAGCTCAGGCGGCAGGAGCTCCGCCATGCGATGGGCGGCCGCTCCCTGACCCTTGCTGGTGCTCATCTTGCGTCCACCGATGTTGAGGAACTCGTAGGGCACGTTGATGGGCGGGTCGCGGTCGAAGACACGAACGCTGATGGCGTCCGACCGGTCGCGCGACCCGCCGCGAGTGGCCAGGTCCTTACCGCAGCCCTCGATGGTCACGCCCAGGAGGCTCCAGCGGGCTGCCCACTCGACGTTCCAGACGAGCTTGCCGTGGCCGCCGAAAGGTGAGACCCGGCCGCGATTACCACAGCCGGTCGCCCAGGTCACGAGCTCGGGCCGGCATTCGTAGCTGACCTCACGGCCGTCCCATTCCGTGGCATGGGTCGTGCCGATGCGACCGCATGCCTCGCAGATGACGTGGACCGGCAGCCAGTCCGAGGGGTGGCGCACGGTGCTTACCGTGGCGTAGATGTCCAGGATCGTCGCTGCCCCATCCAACGCTGTGGCGATGTATGGATCCATCGCGCCGGAGCGGTACTGCTCGCTCATCCAGTAGAGCTCGGGACGGATGCCCAGACCCTCGAACGTCTCCAGGAAGAGGCCCGCGAAGTGGCGCGCATAGTTACTATGAGGCGAACCCTCCGGGGCCGGCACGTTGGCCAGCGGCACGCCCATCGCCCACTCCACCGCGTCGGGTGTCAGCAGCGCCTGGGTATCCATCGGGTCCAGATCCTCCACGCCGTAACGGAAGTGGACCTCCATGCCGCGTGCCGCCACCGCCCGCCGGATGGCATCGTGCAACACGACGCCGCGCAGGCTGCCCACATGGACGGTGCCCGAAGGCGTCTTGGAATCGTTGACGACCTGCGGACCCTCGACCGCGGCCGCGACCTCATCGGCCCAGTACATGGCGCCTCCCGGGGCGTCCTGGCGGGTCTCTCTGCCCCTGTCGGTCAGCTGATGCTAACGATCTTGTAGATCGAGTCCCCCGACGGCACCGAGACCGTGACCTTTTCGCCCTTCTTGTGCCCCAGCAGGGCACGACCGACGGGCGACTCGTTGGAGATCTTGCCATCCGCAGGGGCCGCTTCGGCGGACCCCACGATGGTGTACTTCTCGCGGCCGTCGCCCGACTCGATCTCCACGGTGGAGCCGATCTGCACATGGCTGGTGGACGTGTGCTCATCGATGAGGACGGCATTCTTGATGAGCGCCGAGAGCGTCTGTATGCGCCCCTCGACGAAGGCCTGCTCGTTTTTGGCGTCCTCATATTCGGCGTTCTCGCTCACGTCGCCGTGTTCCTTGGCGTCGTGGATGCGGCCGGCGACCTCAGCGCGGCGTAGGTTCACCAGTTCGTCGAGTTCCTCGCGGAGCTTCTGCAGCCCCTCGCGAGACAGGTAGGCGGGCTTGTTGTTCATCAAGGGTCCCCGGGTGGGCTGACAAGGAACGGACCCCCGTGCGCCAGATGCGCTTCGGGGGACCGGTGGGAGGCGGGATTCTAGGCGCGCCGGCGGAGGCCGTCAAACGGGAAGGAGATCAGGACTCGGTGATCGGCCTGGGCCGCGGATCCTCAGGTCGTACACCGGGAACCAGTCGACCTCGAGCTCCGTGTCGATGCCGGCATCGGCAGGCCCGCCTCGCCCCATCGACACCAGGCCGAGCAGGGAGTCGTCGCCCAGTTCGTCGTAGCGCCACGTGCCGCCACGCTCCCAGACGCCACCGTCGCGCCTGACCAGAGCGCTGGTTGCCGCTACTCGGGCCGCCTACTCCGCAGCTGGCTTCGCCGAAGAGTGGACGCTCCATCACCAGGGCGGCGTCATCGGTTACCAGGGCCGGGAGCGGATCGCCACATCGGGTACGACGACGATCCTGGATGGGATGGCGGTGGCCTGGAC
>JALZLQ010000284.1 GCA_030858605.1 Chloroflexota bacterium | reverse complement strand
AGAGCGTCGTCCAGGACGTGGTAGGCGCGCGTCGCGCCCATGGCCAGAGCCTTGCGCAGCGCGTCCGCGGCCCCCGCCGGTCCCATGGTCAGCAGCGAGACCTCGCCGCCGCCCGCTTCGGTCAGCTTGAGCGCCTTCTCCAGCACGTACTCGTCGTTGCCGTTGGCCTCGAGCTGCGTTCGCTGGGTGCGATACCCGTCATCGAGGCGTTCGTTCCCCACGATGGGCACAGCTTTCAGCAGGACGACGATGTGCACGAGCGAATCTCCTGGTTAGACCATCACGACGTCGATGGAAGGAAAGTGCCGGAAGTCGGCGTCCTGCGTGTAGATGGTGAGTCCGTAGGCTACGGCGGTCGCCGCGATCAGCGCATCGGTGGTCGTCGGGCGGCGCCCTGCGCGTCGGGCCTCCGCCACGAGTCGGGCGAACTCCCGAATCACGCCCTCGTCGATGGGTATGACCTCGAAGTCTCTCTCGACGTCTGTCAGCGTTGCGAGGCGACGCGCCCGGTCCTCGGGGTCATCCGTCATGAGGACACCGAGTCGTAGCTCCCCCAGAGTGATCACAGACACGGCGTTCTCCTCCGGCAGCTTGCCCAAGGCACGCTGCTGTTCACTGGCCACGAACACCGAGGTGTCTAGCAGTCCCTTCACCGATCGTAGGGCGATTCCGGCGTTCGGTCGTCCAGCGCGTCTGCGACATCTCGTTCGAAGCGTGAGTCGAGCGGCGAATTTCGAAGGATCTGCTCGACTACTGCGCGCGGCACAAAGCGCCTTCGGGTGGAGATCGGGACCAGATCGGCCACGGGCCGTCCACCCACGGTCACCCGGAGGGTCGCCCCGCCCTCCACTTCTCGGAGGATCGCGGAGATGTCGTTGCGGAGCTGTCTCTGAGGGATGGTCCTGGTGGGCTCTGTCACATCACTCATCGTAGCAGAGTTGCTACGCCTGAGACTGGCTCGCCAGGAGATCGCGGGCGATGATCAGGCGCTGGATCTGCTGCGTGCCCTCGTAGAGCTGGGTGATCTTGGCGTCGCGCATCATGCGCTCCACGGGATACTCCGTGATGTAGCCGTAGCCGCCCATGACCTGCACCGCGTCCGTGGTCACGGCCATCGCGGTGTCGCCGGCGAAAAGCTTGCACATGGCTGCCCAGCGTGCCCCACCCTTCGAACCCGCCTCGATCTCCTCACAGGCCGTGTACAGCAGTTGCCGCGCCGCCTCGGTCTGCGTGGCCATGTCGGCCAGCATGGCACCGACCATCTGGAGTTCGCCGATGGGCCTGCCGAACTGCTCGCGCTCAGCGGCGTACTTCGCGGCCACGTCCAGGGCACCCTGCGCGATGCCGACGGCCTGGGCGGCGATGCCCGGTCGACTGCGCACGAAGGTGCGCATGGCGATGGACCAGCCTTCTCCCGGCTCGCCGATGCGGTTCCCGTCGGGCACGCGCACCCCATCGAAGGCGAGCTCCGCGGTGGGTGAGCCGCGTATGCCCATCTTGTGCTCCAGGCGGGAGGTCGAGAAGCCGGGCATGTCCTTCTCGACGTAGAAGCAGGTCAGGTGCCGATAGGCCTTGATGGCCGCCGGGTCCGTGTCCGTCATGGCGAAGACCGCCACGAGGCCGGCCACGTTGCCATGGCTGATGAAGCGCTTGGAGCCGTCCAGCCGCCAGCAGCCGCTCCCTTCCGCACCGTCGCCACCTGTTTCGCGGACGGCGCGCGTCCGAACCTTGGACGCGTCGGAGCCGGCGCCCGATTCGGTCAGGGCGAAGGCCGCCAGCATCGATCCCTTGGCCAGGTCAGGGATCCAGCGGCGCTTCTGCTCCTCGGTCCCCGCCAGCAGCAAGGGCAGGCCACCCAATTCCTGCACGGCCAGGATGAGCCCGCTCGTAGCGCACACCCGGCTGAGTTCCTCCACCGCGACGCAGAGTGTGAGCAGGTCGCCGCCCAGGCCGCCGTACTCGTCGGGGAACGGCAGTGCCAGGACATCGTGCGCGGCCAGCAGCTCGACCACGTCCCACGGGAACTCGGCGGACGAGTCGATATCCGCGGCGCGGGGCGCGATGCGCTCGTCGGCCAGCTCCCGAACCACGTCACGCAACGCGCGCTGATCCTCGTTGAGGCGGATACTCAAGCTCAGGCGCCCAAGACCTGGAAGCCGAGGCCGCGAGCGGCTTGGGCCAAACGGAGGTCGTACGTCAACACGGGCAGTGTGCCTGGGCCGACACGGCGTGCAGCCGCCAGATGGAGCGCATCGAGACTTCTCACGCCGATCCCCTCCGCGATCTCCACCGCTAACTCACAGGTGGCCTCGTCCACCTCGACCACCTCACAGGACGACCAGTCATCGTCGAACTCGTCACGCTTGTCCCGCAGTTTCGCCCCGGTGAGGACGCGCGCCAGGTTGCGGCGCACCTCTATGCGCGTGTGCCGCCCCGTGATCCAAGCGGGGTCACCGCGCATCAGATCCGCGCAAACCTTGCTATCCGGCTCGTCGAAATAGAGCTTGAGGAACGCGCTGGAGTCGATGTACAGGCTCACTCGCCCCGATCTTCGGCCAGGAGGTCGGCGATCGTTCGTTCGACACGATACGGGCGACGCGGAAAGCTGTGTGCCTTGCCGTTCCCAGGCCGGATCCAGCCTTCGGCGATGCCCTCCTCCAGCCGGCCACGACCGGGCAGCGGCGCGAGGATAGCCTTGGGCCGGCCGCGGTCCGTCACCTGGATGACCTCGCCGCGGGACGCTTGGTCCACATAATCGGACAACCTTCGCTTCAGCTCGCGTATGCCGACTTCCATGTGGTCATCGTAGCACCAAGCTGTGACCACATCCGGCTCAGCCATCGTTCCGGATGCGGCGACGGCTGGCAGCCGGTTCAGAGGCTGTGCGCCTCCGCGTGCCGCGGCTGGTAGAGCAGGATGTCACCCGCGCCGGGCAGCTTGAGCATGACACCGAGCCCGAAGCCGTAGTCCTCGACCGGTCCGGCGAACTCCGCCCCCCTTCCCTCCAGGTCCGCCTTGGTAGCCTCGACGTCGTCGCACATCAGCGAGATCGAGTGATGCTGGGGATGGGAGTACGACTGGCCCTCCCATGTCCCGGCCGTGGGATGCACGCCCATCTCGCTGGGACCGGTCCTGAAGATGGGCCAGTCCGGCTCGGAATCGGGATCCATGATGTGAGGGCAGCGGAGGACGTCGCGGAGGAAAGCGCGCGTGGCCTCGGGGTCGTCCGAGTAGATGAGCGTGTGGACGGCTTTGATCATGGTGCCGATGATAGGCCCATGCTCAGACCCGTTCTCGCTGCACGACTGCGTTCGCGCCCAGTGGCTTTCGAGAGGTGGCGGCGTCGCGCGATCACCGCCGTCGACGCTGACATCGCCGGATGGCCTCTCGACGAGTACGCCAAGGTCGTGCCCGGCCCGTCCAGCAGCCCGGGGGACGCCGAGGGTGCCTTCGAGCGTGTCCGAGAGCGGATCCTGGAGCTGCGACTCTTCCCGCCACAGAGCATCGTGCTCCATGCGGACACGCCCGACGGAAGGGCGGCCCTGGGGGTCACGATCGTCCAGCACCTCTTCCTGGGGCCGCTCGCCCTGGAGAGCGGCGTGCGCATCGTCGGCTGTGAAGACGGAGCCGGTGCTGGTCCGCGCCGCGTCTCGGTGACCTGGGCCACGCTGAAAGGCCACCCTGAGCGCGGGGTGGAGACGTTCTCCGCGTCGCTCGGCTCCGACGGAGCCATCCAACTGGGGATCCATGCTCGCTCGCGCCCGGGCACGCTCCTGGTACGGCTCGGCTCCCCGCTCGCCCGACGCCTCCAGGTGCGCCTCTCGCACCGGTCGCTCGCGCTCCTGGAGGCTGCCGTGGATCCTCAGGTGGTCGCGGAGGCTCGCGGCGGCGGTTGACCAGCGGGCCGGCGCAGGCTCCCTCGGAGCAGGTTCCCGCGGATGACACGGGCGACGGTGGCCGGGTGCAGCAGCTGTGCCGGCGGGACGAGCAGGCTCGAGACCCGTCCGAACATCACCGAGAGGGCTCGGTCGTGCCTGGGTGCCCGGTAGAAGCGCTCCATTGCTCGGTCGACATACGCGGTAGTCTATCGCGGCCCGGACGGCGTCCGAAGGCCAGGGTCAGCGTCCGAGCCCACGGTCGTGGGTGCCCGCGCAGGCAGAGCCAGCTTGCTTATCCGGGCGCGGTTTCGCGTGATCAAGACAGCGGCAGGCCGGCCGTGCCGTCCTTCATCGGGCGGGTCGCCGGTCCAGGATGGACTCCCTGGATGACGGGCAGGCTGCGTCCGTTCGACCCTCTGGCGGGCAGCGCGGCGGCCAGAACCTCTGAGATGTCCTGCGCCCGCACGCCCTCGCCGCGGCCGCCGGGAGCGTCGGCCAGGCCGTCGCGCAGCATCACCAGGCAGAACGGGCAGGCTGTCGCGACGCCGTCGGCGCCGGTCTCCAATGCCTGGCGCGTGCGCTCGGCGTTGATGCGCGTGCCTCGGTCTTCCTCCATCCACATGCGGCCGCCACCGGCGCCGCAGCAGAACGTGCCCTTGCCGCTCTTCTCCATCTCGCGCAGCTCCAGGCCCGGAACCGCGCCAAGCACCGTCCGCGGATCGGCCACCACGGAGTTGTAGCGGGAGAGGTAGCACGAGTCGTGGTAGGTCAAGGAGCGAGAGCCCGACCGGCCATCTCCGTCCGACTTCAGGCGGCCCTCCTCCACCAGCCGGGCCAGGTAAGTCGAGTGGTGGACCACCTCGTAGTGGCCGCCCAGCTGCCCGTACTCGTTGCCCAGCGTGTTGAAGCAGTGCGGGCAGGCGGTCACGATGGTCTTGGGCTTGTAGCGCCCGAGGGTCTCGATATTGGCGGTGGCCAGCATCTGGAAGACGTACTCGTTGCCCATCCGACGCGCCGGGTCGCCGGTGCACGTCTCCTCCTGGCCGAGCACCGCGTACGACACCCCCGCCGCGTCCAGGCAGGTCACGAAGGCACGCGCCACGCGCTTGTTGCGATCGTCGAAGGCGGCCGCGCAGCCGACCCAGTAGAGACACTCCAGCTCGCCCACCGCCTCTGCGCCGGCCTCCGCCACCTGCGCCGCGGTGGGCACCTCGAAGGGCAGGCCCTTGGTCCAGTCGAGCCGAGCGCTGGCCGGCTGGCCCCAGGGGTTGCCGTAGCGCTCCATGGCAGTCATCGCGCCGGTCAGCTCGGTCGGGAAGCGGCTCTCCTCAAGCACCAGATTGCGGCGCAGGCCGACGATCTTGTCGACGTGCTCGATGAGCACCGGGCAGGCCTCCACGCAGGCGCCACAGGTGACGCAGTCCCACACCGCGTCATACGGAATCGCCGCATCCACGATCGGATGGG
>JALZLQ010000110.1 GCA_030858605.1 Chloroflexota bacterium | reverse complement strand
ACGTCCGCGTGGCGCGCATCTGAGGGGAAGTCCGGTGCCTGCGTCGCAAGGCCCCCCGCGCCAGCTCCCGGGCAGCGCTAGCTCCCTGAAGTGCCGCCGGGGCCGGCACGCACCGCCAGCCACGACTCGATCGACTGGCTGATGCGCTCTCCGGCATGACCATCCCAGAGAGGCGGACCCTCGGGCGGGGGCGCCTGGGCTCCGGCCAGAGCCCCATCCAACGCCGCGCCAAGCGCCTCCGGCTCGACCAGGCGATTGGTCCCATGCGTGATGGTGATGGGACGCTCGGTATTGGGACGCAGCGTCAGGCAGGGGATGCCCAGGATGGTCGTCTCTTCCTGGATGCCGCCCGAATCCGTGATGACCGCTGATGAACCGCGCACCAGGGAGAGGAACTCCAGATAACCGAGCGGGTCCACGACCAGCAGCCCGCGCCCGGTCAGCTCGGCCAAGCCCGCCTCCTCCAGGGTCGCGCGGCCACGGGGGTGGAGTGGCAGGACGACGGGGATCCGCGCGACAGCCTCTTCCAGTGCCGCCACGATCCGACGAGCAGCATGGGGTTCGTCCACGTTCGCTGGTCGATGGATGGTGGCCACGGCGTAGCGCCCTGGAGCGCCCAGCCGGTCTCGCACCGGCCCCGGGTCGAAACGACTCAGATGCCGCAACAGTGTGTCGATCATCGGGTTGCCCACGAGGTGGACGCGCCCGGCATCGATCCCTTCGCGCGCCAGGTTGTCTACACCCTCCGGGCTCGTCACGAAGAGCAGGTCGGCCAGGCGGTCGGTGACGACACGGTTGATCTCCTCGGGCATGGACCGGTCGAAGGAGCGCAGGCCAGCCTCGACGTGGGCGCTGGGGATGCCCAGCTTGGCGCACACGAGAGCAGCCGCGATCGTCGAATTGACGTCTCCGTAGACGATCACCAGCGGCGGTCGCTCGGGCGTCAGAGCCTGCTCCAGGGCGACCATGATGGCCGCGGTCTGGACGGCGTGCGAGCCCGAGCCCACGCCCAGGCTCACATCGGGTCGCGGCAGCTCCAGGTCATCGAAGAACACATCGGACATCGCGGCGTCGTAGTGCTGCCCGGTGTGCACCAGGCGCTGCGGCACTCCTCGCTCGGCAAGGGCATGCATCACGGGCGCCGCCTTGACGAAGTTCGGTCGGGCACCGACCACGTGGACGAGCGGTTGTGCGGTGGGCATCGTGCGCAAGGATGGCACGCGGCGTCAGCCGCGGCGTCGGCTGCGGGGTCGGTTGCTAGAGCACGAGCGCGGCCCTGCGGCCGCCGCGTCGGCCATGCGCTATCGTCCGAGGCTGTGACGAGCGTCGGGATCATCGGGCTGGGCTACGTGGGGCTGCCACTGGCGGCTGCCTTCGCAGAAGCCGGCCTTGAGGTCCGCGGCGTGGATCTACAGGCCGAGCGGGTGGCGGAGGTCAACGCCGGGCGCTCCTACATCGGCGATGTCGCGTCGGACGTGCTTGCACCGCTGGTCGCCGCCGGGCGGCTCACAGCGGCCACCGACGGCACGGCATTGCGCGACTGCACGGCCATCCTCATCTGCCTGCCCACACCCCTCGACGAACATCGCGTGCCGGACCTCAGCTATGTCGTGGCCGGCGGCGAGATGGCGGCCGCACATCTCTCGCCCGGGACACTGGTGATCCTGGAGAGTTCGACCTATCCGGGAACCACCCGGGAGTTGCTCCAGCCCATCCTGGAGCGCGACGGCCGCCTCGTCGGCGAGGATGTCTTCCTGGCCTTCTCACCCGAGCGCATCGACCCTGGCAACGCCCGCTTCACCGTTCGGAACACGCCGCGCGTGGTGGGCGGCATCACGGCCGAGTGCACGCGCCGCGCGAAGGAGCTGTACGAGCACATCGTCGAACAGGTGCACGTCGTCTCGACCCCCGAGAGCGCGGAGATGTCCAAGCTCCTGGAAAACACCTTCCGGGCGGTCAATATCGCACTGGTCAACGAGCTCGCCATCCTGTGCGACCGCATGGGCATCGATGTCTGGGAGACGATCCGCGCGGCCTCGACCAAACCCTTCGGCTTCATGCCCTTCTGGCCGGGACCGGGCCTGGGCGGGCACTGCATCCCGGTCGACCCCTTCTACCTGACCTGGCGCGCCAAGGCCTTCGACCTGACTACCGAGTTCGTGGAGCTGGCCGGACGGATCAACGTGGCCATGCCCTACTACGCAGTCAGTCGCATCGCGCGGGCGCTCAACGGCCAGCACAGATCAGTGGCCGCCAGCCGCATCCTGTTGCTGGGAATGAGCTACAAGCCGAACGTCGGGGACATGCGGGAGAGTCCCTCGCTCAAGCTGCTGGAATTGCTCCGTGCCGATGGCGCCGAGGTCCTCTATCACGACCCTCACGTACCCGAGCTCGCGTCACACGGCCTCCGCTCGGAGCCGCTCAGCGCCGAGCTGTTGCGCGGCGTGGATTGCGTGGTCATCGCCACGGACCACCGGGCCGTTGACCTGAAGCAGGTGGTGGAGTGCGCGCCGCTGGTAGTGGACCTGCGCGACGCGGTACGTCGATCACTCCGAGACGGGAGTGGCGCCACGCCGGACAACGTGGATGTCCTCTGAGGCGAAGGGCTCCGCCGACCTCCTCAACATCATGTCCGTGGATGTCGAGGATTGGTTCCACATCCTGGACGTTCGACCGGTGCCCGGCGTCGACCGGTGGGACACTTTCGAGTCACGCGTGGAGCGGAATCTCCTGCTCCTGCTGGACGCCTTCGACCGGCACGGCGTGCAGGTCACCTGTTTCTTCCTGGGCTGGGTCGCGGAACGGTTTCCTCACTTGGTCAGGACGGCTGCGGCCCGTGGACATGAGATCGCGTCCCACGGCCACTTGCACGGGCTGATCTACCGGGACACGCGCGAGGCTTTCGCGCAGGACATCCGACGCTCCAGATCCGTCCTGGAGGACATCGCCCAGAAGCCGGTCCTGGGCTACCGCGCGCCCGGCTTCTCGATCGTGAAGAGCACTCCCTGGGCGTTCCAGGAACTGGTCGAGGCCGGCTACCGATACGACTCGTCCATCTTCCCTGCGGCGCGCGGTCACGGCGGACTGGCGGGAGCTCGGATCGACCCGCATCGCCTCTCGACGGCCAGCGGATCGCTGCTCGAGTTCCCCATCTCCGTGACGAGCTTCCTGGGCCAGCGGGTCTGCTTCTTCGGCGGAGGCTACCTTCGACTGTTCCCCTCCTGGCTCGTCCAGCGGATGGCTCGAGCCGTGAACAAGGACGGTCGTCCGGTCATCTACTACGTCCACCCGCGGGAGATAGATTCGCACCAGCCCCGCCTGCCCATGGCACCGTCGCGGCGGTTCAAGTCGTACGTGAACCTTGCGACGACGGCCGGCAAGCTGGACGCGATCATGAGAAGCCAGCGCCTGACGAGCTTCCAGCGATGGATCGACGACAACGGCGCAGCGATCGGTGTCGGACCCGATGGATGAGCCCAGGCGGGTGAGGGTCCTGGATGTGCCGGTGGACAGCGTCGACATGGGCGGGGCGCTGGCCTATATCGCACGCTATATCCGCCTGGCGACCGAGCCTGGCACGATCCTGGCGGTGAATCCTGAGAAGGTCTACGCGCTGCGGGCGAACGCCTTCTTGATGCGGTTCTTCGAACAGGGAACGCTGTTGCTGCCGGATGGCATCGGGGTCGTCCTGGCCATGAACTTCCTGCACGGAGCCAAGGTCGGGCGCGTCCCCGGAGCCGACCTGATGCAGGAGCTCTGCAAGATGGCAGCCCAGGAAGGCCTCGGCATCTTCGTCTACGGCGCGAAGGAGGAGGTCAACCTACGCTCCGTGGAGCTCCTCCGCCAGCACTATCCGGGTATCCGGATCGTGGGCCGCGCCAACGGCTACGTCCGGCCGGAGGAGATGGACGGTCTGGTGGCGTCCATCAATGCCTCCGGCGCCGAGATCCTCTTCGTAGCGCTGGGCAGTCCCCGGCAGGAGCAGTGGTTGCATGATCACCTGCCGGCATTGACCATCAAGATCTGCCAGGGCATCGGCGGGACCCTGGACACCATCACCGGGGACGTGAGGCGGGCACCCGCGATCTTTCGGCGGTCGGGTCTGGAGTGGTTGTACCGGCTGATGCGCCAGCCCGGTCGCTGGAGGCGCCAGATCGTCTATCCGCTCTTCGTCATGGAAGTCATGAAGCAGGCACTCACGGCACGGCAGAGGCGTGGCCGCCGATGAGGATCCTCATCGTCACCCAGGAGGAGAACCTATACCTGCCCCGCAGCTTCGCCAAGGTCTGCCGCGCGTTCCCAGATGAGGTCGTGGCCATCGTCTCGGCTCCGGCCATGAGCACCCACGGTGGGGCAGTCAAGGGCTTCATGAAGCACGTCCGCTTGTTCGGCGTGCTGGGCACGCTCACGCTGGCGTGGCGCGTCCTTCTGGCCAAGGTCGCGGCGATGGCCACCTCACCGAGCAAAGCTGGACCGTTCCACTCCATCGAACAGGTGGCCCGCGCTTGGGACGTCCCGTATCACCGGGTACCGGATCTGAAGGGCGCTCGCTTCTCCACGGTACTGGACGAGCAGCGGCCGGACCTCCTGGTCTCTATCAGCTGCCCCCAGATCATCGGCAAGAGCATCCGCGATCGGCTGCCCCTCGGGGCCATAAACGTGCACGGCGCGCCGCTGCCAAGGTACCGGGGCTTGATGCCCGCCTTCTGGGTCCTGCGCAACGGCGAGACCAGGACGGCCATCACCGTCCACGACCTGGCGGCCAGGTTGGACGACGGCGACATCCTCGCGCAGCAGAGGGTCGACATCCTGCCCCTTGACACATGGGACTCGCTGGTGCGGCGGACCAAGGACGCGGGCGCGGACCTGCTGGTCCAGACGATCGAGCAGATCCGCGATGGCACTGTCGTGCGACGACCGAACCCGGAAGCTGAGTCGACCTATTTCTCGTTCCCCACCTCGGCGGACAAGCGAGCGTTCCTCGCCATGGGACGGCGATTCTTCTGAGGTCACCGAGTCTGCTCAGGGCCGACGTAGCGACCAGTCGCATCGGGAGCTACCTCCTCGAACGATTACCCTTGAGCCAGGCGCGCGTAGAGCGCTCGCAGACCGCCCGCGTTGAGATCCCAGGTGTACTTGGTCAGCGCCACCGACCGACAGTGCTGCCGCAGGCGTTGGCGCTCGGGCTCGGCGGCCTTCAGCAGAGCCGCGATCGCGCCCGCGATGGAGGCTGGTGAGTCGATGTCCGCGCAACGTCCCAGGCCCTCGCTCATGGTCAGGCGGCACTGCTCGTTGCCGCGTGAGACCACGACGGGAACCCCGGCCATGATGCTCTCGAAGAGCTTGTTGGGCAGGTTCAGGCGCTGGTTGAGGGTCCGCGGCGGCTGACCGACGAATGACACATCGGCGCCCGCCGTCCACTCCAGCAGACCATCGACCGGCACCGCCGGCAGCACGTAGACCCGGCCGGGGCGTCCACGGGCGGCACGGTCCACGAATCCCTGGAGTCGCCCGTAGCCCATGAACACGATGGCCGAGTCGAGATCACGCAGGGCCGGCTCGTCGGAAGCGGCGACCAGCTCCTCCACGCCACGATCCACGCTGAAGCCGCCCTGGTAGAGGATGATGGGGCGGCCCTCCTCGATCCCGGCCGCCTCACGGAGCCGGTCGGAGATGGGCGGTGCCGGCTCGTCGGGCCGCCAGGCAGGCGGGCAGTTGAGCAGGACGGCCGGCCGGTCGACGCCGAAGCGCCGCTGGACCAGCTCCGCTACCGGATCGCTGACGGCCAGAAAACCGGCCGCGTCGCGCGCCCAGCTCCGCTCGCGACGCCGGACGAGCTCGCGCACCAGCCAGGGCATCCGCGCGAGGCGTGCCGCCTCCGTGTGGTAGTCGGCGATGTCGTAGACGAACCGGCCGCCCAAGCGCCGCGCGGCCTCGCGGACGACCGGCAGCACGATGAGCGACTGGGCGTGGAATACCTCCGTCTCGGGTGCCTCACCAACCACCGCGTCGACCCAGGGCCCGACGCGCCGTGCGTTGGCCAACATCTCGAGCAGCCGCCGAGCCGGATGACGGAGTCGGTCCAGGCCGCGCGGGGCGTCTGGTGGCAGCACCATGGCGGCCGGGTCGAGACCGATCAGGCGACACATCGCGGAGCGGACGAACCCGGGAAGCGGCCGCAACGCGCTGCTGATCCGGCGGTCAAGGTCGAGCCGTGTGAGCATGACGCCGGGCGTCAGCTCCTCTCGCGCGGGCAGGCCTGGCCCCGGCCACCCCAGGATCCGCATGTCGTGGCCCTCGGCCGCCAGGGTCGTGGCGGTGCGCAGGAACCGTGAATCGAACTCGAAGGGATTGGCCGCCACGATGGTCACCTTGAGCCCGCGCGTGGCGGCCGCGACGCCCATCAGCTTCGGCGCAGGATGCCCAGCGACCGCCGGATGAGAATGAGCCCGCCGACCAACGCGAGTGCGGAGCGCCAGTCGAGAAGCGCCGGCATTCCTCCCGAGGTCCGGCCGGATATCAGCACGAAGACGCGTCCACCGGGCGACACCTCGGCGCGGCGCGCCAAGACGAGGAAGGCACTCGCCTCGCTCTCCAGTCGCAGAGTACCGGTCTGCACGAAGCCGGCGCCGCCCTGGGAGAGGCTCATCTCGTGAGTCTTGATGCGTCCGACGCCGCCTTGCCTGAACGAGACCGTGTTGGCCTCGATGCGCGATGCGCCGCCCTGCGAGAACTCGACGTGCTCGCCTCGGATCACGGCATCCCGCACGCCTGGTCCGACCACAACGCCCGCTCCGGTCGGGCCCGACTCACGCGCCGCCTCAGCCGCTGTCTGCTCCTCGGCTTCCTTGAGTCCTGTCACGCCTTGCGCCTCCCGCTTCACGCCGACGCTGGCCGGCTGACACCCATCGTCGAACTAGCCTAGCGCGCATCCTTCGCCAGCACAGCGGCATAGACCGCCCGCGTCTCCCGAGCGACTTCTCGCCAGGTGCGTCGTGGGCCGGCGGCACGCGCACGGGCACGGCGCGTCACCTGTCGGGCGACGGCACCACCCTCCCAGATGGCCCGGAGGGCGCTGGCCAGGCGCGCCGGATCGCCTGGCTCCACGATGATCCCGGCCGCACCGACCGCTTCTGGCAGTGCACCGACCCGGCTGCAGACGACCGGGATGCCGACGGCCAGCGCCTCCGAGGCGGCCAGCCCGGTACCGTCACTGAGCGCCGGTTGGACGTGCGCCACTGCTCCCGCCTGGAGCGCGGCCAGATCGTACGCGTCGAGCTGCGGCGTCAGACGGATGAGGTCGGCGACACCTGCCCGGCGGGCGTTGCGGGCCACGGCCGGAGAGTCCTCGTTGCCGTCCCCGGCGGCGCCGGCCAGGACGACCACCGGCGGCCACGCCGGCGCTTCCCCTGATCGCGCCCCTCTCGCGGGTGGAGGCGGGGCCTGCTCCTTGAGCGCCGCGAGCGCGACGAACAACGTGGAGAGATCCTTGCGCGCGTCGTATCGACCGGCAAAGACCAGATAGCGCGACGGCAGGTCGAAGCGCGATCTCAGGGCCGCCGACCGCTCAGGGTCAGCGGCATGCGGGCCGAACGCCGGATCCACGGCCAGGGGCACGATGGCCAGGCACTCCTCGGACAAGTGCAGCAGGCGCCGGGCCGCCTCCGCCATGGCATGCGAGGTCACGATCACGCGCGCCGCATCGCGCAGGTTGCGGGCCCGCAGTCGATGGCCGAAGCGGGCCGCCCTCGTCGCCGCGTATCGCTCCGGCAGCTCCCACGGCGCCAGATCGAGAAGCGTGACCACGACCGGCAATCCAGAGGCGATGGGGATGGCGCCGCCGGCCGTGTGATAGAGCGTCCCGGAGCCGCCATCGTCCTGAGCCCCGGCCCCGACACGCAGCTCCGCGCCGCGCAGCAGGAACGAATCGAGCGTCAGCCCCGCCGACCGAAATAATCGAGAAGTGGGCGGCAGATGTCGTCGGGCGGCGACCGGCAGACCGGCCTCCTCCAGCGTCTCCGTCGGATCGTCCCGGATGCCCCGCAACACGAGGACGAAGGACTCGCCCGGCAGGGGGTCCGCCGCGTAGGACTTCAGCAGACGGTCCAGGTAAGCCGCCGTGATGGGCGCACGATCGCGCTCCTGGAGCGGTCGCACGTCCATCACGACGCGCGCCCCAGGTGGATCGATGCCGTGCGGCGCGGACGCCTCGCGCCGCACCATCAAGTGCCGTCTCCCTCCGCTGACGCTCCAGCCGACGACGTCGACGACCTTGGCGAACGGCCCCGCAGCTCATCCCAGCGCAACCGCAGCACGACGAGCAGGGCCTCCACGATGATGCGCCGCGACATCTTGCTCTCGCCCTCTTCCCGATCCGCGAAGATGATGGGCACCTCTACGATGCGAAGACCCCGTCGATCCGCGAGATAGGTCATCTCGATGGAGAAGACGTAGCCACCCGAGTGGAGCCTGTCCCAGGGGGTCGAGGCCAGGGCCTCACGTCGCCATACCTTGAATGCGCCGGTCAGGTCGTTGGTACTCAGGCGCAGGACAGAGCGTGCGAAGAGCGAACCACCTCGCGAAACCACCCGCCTTGGCAGGCTCCAGTTCCTGACGCCGCCACCCTTGACGTAGCGCGAACCGATGACCACATCGGCACCCTCCGGGTGTGGCGCGCCCGGTCCACCGTGCAATGCCTGGAGCAGGGAGGGCAGATAGGTCGGGTGATGGGACCAGTCAGCGTCCATCTGGACGATCAGCTCGGCTCCGCCCGCCAATGCCACTCCGAAGCCATCGACATACGCCTTGCCCAGTCCCTGCTTGGCGCGGCGATGACGGACCCGTATCCGCGAGTCCGCAGCAGCAAGCTGGTCCGCAAGGCGGCCCGTACCGTCCGGCGACGAGTCATCCACGACCAACAGGGTGGCCTGCGGAAGTTGGTCAAGGATGGCCGCCGAGACGCCCTGGAGATTGGCCGCTTCGTCGTAGGTGGGCAGCACGACCCAGGTCTGCGCGCCAAGGGGATCCATCGGCGACAGTCTAGCCGTCACGCTTCATGCCTCACCGGCCACGCAGCATGGTCCCCAGCCCGCCGATGGCGCGGCGACCGGACGGGCAATGGCCCGACACAGTGAACGAGCCCGCTCCCTTGAGGGCTCGGGCTCGTTTCCGGGGGCTGCGGCGATCTCGCGGCGATCCGCTACTGGAGCTCGAAGGTATAGACCTTGTCCTGCCTGCCGCCGCCAGTGTCCGTGCCGATGACCTTGATGCTTACGGGGCCCGGCGTGCCGCCGGACTTGAAGGTGATGGTGGTCTTGAACTTCTTGGGTGAGTACCTGATGGGATACCCGGTGTACATCGGCACGCCCGGCTGGCGGATCTCGATGCGGGGCCACCCGGTGAGGGGCTCGGCGCTCTTGATCGTGAAGGTGACCTTGGTTCCAGCGGGACCGCTCCAGACTGGCGCCGTGACCTGGAAGGGCATCGCGCGGAGTGTCACCCGGTGGCTGTATGACCCCGCGTCGGTCGTGGCCGTCACGATGGCCGTGTAGACACCGCCGAGCACGTAGTTGCCCAGCTCATCTCGGCCGTCCCAGGTCATGGTCTGGAGACCGACATCCAGGAGCTGTTCCGGCAGTAGCATCCGCACCGGAAGTCCTGTCGAGTCGACCACCAGCCAGGAGAGCTTGGCGGGCTGATCCAGGGTCACGCTGAGCTCGGCGGAGGGGGCCAGGGCGTCGCCGTCACGGGCGAAGAATAGCGCCGGCTTGGCCTTGGGCGAGCGCATCGACTTGAAGACCTTGACCGGAGTGGAGGCCTCAGGACCGACGTTAGTGGCCCGATCCTTCGGTGTGACGGCGACGTTGTAGCGGCCTTCCGACACGAAGTCACCGTCGTCATCCCGGCCGTCCCAGGTGGTGGAGCCATCGCCACCTTCGGTCCAGCTCGTGAATCTTCGCACTGTGTTCTCGTCCGTGTCGCGGACCTTCCACATTAGGTAGGCCGGCTCGGAGACCGTGTGTGTCAGCGTCATCGTGTCGCTGATCCCGTCGCCGTTGGGAGTGAAGGCCGGCGGAGAGCTCTCCCCGGCAGGCTGGGTATCGCGGGCCTGGAGGCCGGTCAGGCTGGTGACCTCAGGCGCCACTCCGTCGTCCTCGTGCCCGGCTTCTGGAGCATCGCCGCGCCAGGTGTCGGTGGTCATGGCCAGGTCGCCGGAGACAGCCCGAGAGTAGTCCATCGTGGAAGGGTCGCTGCCACGTGGATCCAGCAGCATCTGGGCGCCGGGGGTGCGCGTGGACTCCTGGTAGATCGGGCTTGTGCCTACCCACCCACTGGAGTAGTAGCCGGGCGAGGAGCTCGGCACGCGCAGGATCCCTTCCATGGTCATGCCCGGCGTCATCAACTGGGCGGCATAGTTGACGCGCTGCTTCTTGTAAAAGGCGAAGACTGCGCTCGCGCCAACTTCAGCAGAGAGGAAGCCCGCCGCGAAGTTGTCGACCCGCTCCAGTGCGATGGACTCGGAAGGGATCGGCTGGCCCGCCTCGCCATTTCCGGCCGTGTAGCACGCGCGGTAGAGCAGGACCACGGCGTTGGGCGCCAGGCGCAGGCTCTCGCGGATCCTGTTGCCACCGTAATAGGTCACTGAGTCCTGCGATCCACCAGCCGTGCCGTTCAGGCCGAAACCGTTCTTGGTGTTCTCCTGGAAGGGCGCGTACGGGCTGGGCCAGCCGTTGCCGTGACCGAAGTAGACCACCAGATTGGCTCCCTCCGTGGCAGTCCGGACCGCCGACCAGGTGGCGTAGGGGTGAAAGACTCGGGTGACTTCCATACCGGCCGCTTCGGCCTCGTCGGCGAAGAGCTCGCCTTCGACCAGGTATCCGGCGGTAGAGCTGTGGGTCGGGCCGACGATGATGACCGCGTGAAGAGGCGCGGCCGGCTCACCCTCCGCTGCGCGGACCGTGCTCGTGAAGTTGCCCACGGTGGAGACGATCAGGATGGCGACCAGAGACGCCGCGATGAGAGAGCTCCGCAGGGCGGCATCGCGGGCGTATCCAAAGGCGGTGGCGTGGCGCATGCAGCGAACTCCGGTGATGGGACTCAGGCGCGCCTGGGGCCACGCCTCTGGGCTTCACCGGTAAGACTGGGCGCAGGGTCGCGCGTCTACCACGCCCCGATGGTCCTATTCCGCTAGCCACTTGGAGCCGCGCATCGGGTGGATCTCCGCACCGGACCGCACCACGCGCGTGGCTCACATGGGTGAGCAAGGGGGACCAAGAGTCGTCTGGTGCGGAACGGGTGGGGTTCGGGGGATGGGCCTTGGGTACTGGTACTGGGACATGAAGAAGACGCCCACCCCGCGGGTGGACGTCTTGATCCTTGAGATCTGTCGCCCGGCGCTGCCGGGCGAATCAACTGCTGCGTAGATGGGTCCGCTTCCGGTGCGGCGGTTGCCGGTCACCATCCCGTACACGACCACGGCGATGACGGCACCGATTACGGCGACGACGATCGAAACCACGTTGATGTCATTACTGCCACCGAAGTCCAAGCCCTCGCCGCTGATCAGACGCCAAAGCGTCCCACCGACGACGGCGCCGATGATCCCGAGGACGATCTTGCCCACGATGCCGAGTCCCTCGTCGCCCTTGACGAGCATGCCGGCCAGATAGCCGGCGATGGCCCCGAGTACGAGCCACGCGATGATTTCACCGATCATTCGTTCTACCTCCCAGGCGGCCACGTGAACGCCAACGCGTCCCTTGACTGACGCGACCGAAGGTGAGTGTCGGTAGCGCTAGCGTCAAGCAGGGCAAGGGCGACGGCGGTCCGCATTACAGATGCGTCACATCACGGGCGTCTAAGGGGCGGGAGACGCGTCACCCGATGGACGCGCGGTCTCGTCCGGGTCGCGGCTCGGCTCGGAAGATGGGCTTGCTTCCGGCTCATCCGCCGGTACCGACTCGAAGTCGGTGATGACCAGGACATACTCCAGCTTCTCCAGCGTGGCGGCCGGCTCCAGCAGCGCCGTTTGGACGACCGTGTTGGGATCGGTACGCACGTCCACCAC